>JANOQB010000184.1:0-15349 GCA_031422215.1 Cytophagales bacterium
GTGAAGCAACGGGTGTTGTCCATGTGTAAGTATAGTTCACGGCCGGCACTGAACCCGGATTGTTGATCTGCCCACCATTGGTGCTGGTTCTTACTTTGTAAAAGTGAGAAAACTTTCGGGCCTGGTTTTCAGTCCTGGCTCTGGTTGCGAGTCGGCACCGTTCCGCGTGGATATTCTTGACAAGAGCATTGACCCAACCGTTACGCTTACTGCGGTTTCATTCAACACCTCGTGCGATGCCAACTCCGATGGTTCAGTTCGTGTGACTGTCAACAATCCGGGTTCAGTGCCGGCCGTGAACTATACTTACACATGGACAACACCCGTTGCTTCACCCATTGCCAATGGACTTTCAAATGGTGACGGGCTTTTAGGTGATGATAACTTTGGAGGCCTGATTGATGGTGTATATTCTGTGTTGGTAGAGAACAATAGTACAGGCTGTACAACTACTGCACAAAATACCATTACCAAAGTAGCCGTGCCCATTGTAGTTGCCAATGCAACACCCATTGACCAAATGATCTGCAATCCGGATGGAAGCATCACGGTTGGCTCTAACGATATTTTGGTGGGCGGTGTGGTTGATAACGTCCACACCAATTTCAATTTCACCTGGTCGCGTGGAAATGTAGCCACTATCGTATCACCCGCCACTAACAATAATGATGTTCTGAACATTGTTGATCTGCCCACCATTGGTGCTGGTTCTTACTTTGTAAAAGTGAGAAAACTTTCGGGGCTTGGTTTCAGTCCTGGCTCAGGGTGTGAGTCGGCTCCCTTTAAAGTTGATATTGCCAATAAGAGCAGAAACCCGCTTGTTGCTTTCACTTCCATTCTTGCCAACTCAAGTTGTGGAGGCGGAACATCAAATGGATTGATTGAAGCAACGGCCTCCGAGCCTGTGGGCCCTGCGGGTACGTATAGTTTTGTGTGGACATTTAATGGAGGGGCGTTGCCTGTCGTCACTGTTCAGGGCGGGGCATCACCATTGAGCCGGCTGACCAATGCAGGCACCGGTTTATATTCTGTTACCGCAACCAACACGGTCACGGGTTGCAATTTTTCACAAGCCCTTGATTTGCCAACCAATTTATCGCTGAGCCTTCCCAACATTGTTGACATCAACGCGATCAACCCGATCACATGCAATCCGATAGGGAGTGCCGAGGTAGTAGCACTCACCATAGGAGGAACGTCATCTTTTGCAAAACCGGCAGATGATCTTGACACCGACTATAATTACGAATGGTACAGAAATTCATTAACAACCGGATTGATAGCAGGCCAAACAAACAGCTTGCTGCCAAACCAGTTGCCGGGCACTTACTTTGTTAAGGTAAGGGTTGTCGCCACCAATTGTGTATCTTCAGAAGTAGAAACAGTTATTGATGATGCCGATATAATCTATCCCGTAATTGAAGTTCAGCAAACGGCACCTCAGGTAATATGCGCGCTGAATGTCGGCTCCGGGATACTTAGCGCGCTGGCCGATGGGCAGAACGACACAAATCCGAACTACACCTTTACGTGGTTCCGTACGTTGGATGCAACCGGCCCAAGTTTCGCCTCAACAAGTACCGTAAGCAATTTGGTACAAGGCAATTATTCGGTGCAGGTTCATGATTTAGCTACTGATTGCAGGGCTTCAGAATTATTTATTGTCCCTGAAAACAAAAACGAGTTTATTCCTGTGCTTGCTCTTTCCAGCAATCCGCTCACCCGGTGCATCAACCCGGTTGATGGTTCGGTATATGCCAGGGCTGTTGCGTATCCAATCAGTTTGATCCCAGCGGAGAATTATCCTTTTGTGTATGACTATACGGCCGACCTTTATGTTGGTTCGCCCCCGGCCAACTTGAACGCGCCCGAGTTCCCTAATATGCTCAACGACCCGAACCATCCTACATTAAATGAAAATTTCTGGCAACCTAATTTAGTGAATGGCTCCTACACTGTGCGCCTTACTGACAACAACACCGGATGCGTTACCATCGGATCGATAGCTGTTGATGATAAGCGAGTGTTTCCAAAACCGGTGGTCACCACCATTGCTCCCGTTACAAATTGCGACCCTGCCAGACCCAATGGAGTGGCAAGTGCTCTTGTAGATGGCGGCTTTGTTGGTTTTGAATTTACTTGGTATGAAGGAAATGTGGTGGCCGGAACTCCCGTTTATACAGGGTCTGAGTTTGGTTCGCTTAAAGTAACACCACAAGTCTATACGGTGGAGGCACAAATTTTAGTTACCGGCTGCCGTGGAACAGTTCAAGCAACTATTGCGAATGGCACTGTGCCCATACCTGCCCCTCAGATTGAAAAACTTTCTGATATAACAAGTTGCGTGTTCGACAACGGGGCTCTAACGGTTTCAGTTGGGGGCAACACAAAAGATTATATTTTCAATTGGTATGATGGAGCCACCGAAACCCCGCCAGTTGATTTTGTAGGGGAGAATTATGACAGCCTTGCAACAGGCACTTATTCGGTAACGGCCACCAGCAAGATCACAGGATGTAAATCGCCTTTGGTTGACGAGGACATCGTAGAAAAGAAAGAGTTCCCGGAATTTATTTTTGAGATAACCAATGCTGCATGCGATCTGCCAACTGGTTTTGCTACTGTTGTGTTCACTTCCACTACGGCCATTGGTGCCATTGAGTGGACAAGCGGAAATCAAGTAGTGGCCGTTGGGCCTAACCTGTCGGAGGTAATGGCCGGGGCTTATGGAATCCATATTACCTCTGAACTTGGCTGCGAGGCAGAGGCAGATTTTGTGATTCTCTCTGACATCAGGCCGCGCAATGGTATTTCTAGAAATGGCGACTCACAGAATGATTATTTCCATATCGATTGTATTGACGAATTTGTAAACAACAACGTAAAGATTTTCAATCGGGCTGGAACGTTGGTTTACGAAGCCGATGGTTACGACAATACAAGCATATATTTTGATGGTCTGTCCAACCGGGGCATAAGCCTGATCGGAAGCAATGTTCCTGATGGAACCTACTTCTATATCGTTGATAAGCGCAACGGTTCAAAACCTTATGCCGGATATCTCGAAGTTGTAAAATAAGAAAGTAATGACTGACAAATTTATTTTTAGATACTTGATCATTGCTTCATCCCTGATGATGGGTATAACTTCTGCGCTCGCACAACAATATCCTGTGTTCACGCAGTATTATTTCAATGAACTTGTTATAAATCCTGCCTATGCCGGCAACCACGTGCAGGTTAGTATGACTTCCACCTATCGCAATCAATGGGTGAACTTTCCGGGTGCGCCACGCACATTTTCCTTTAGTGGCCACACGGCTTTGAACAATGGAAAAGTAGGGGTGGGGCTGCTGGTAAACCACGATGAAATTGGCAGTTATAAAAACGACAATGTGTATGCCTACTATGCCTACCGTATCGCATTTAAAAAAGCCATCCTTTCCATGGGCCTGTCGGGTGGCTTCAATATTTTGGGCGTTGACTACAACCTTGACTTACTGAACCAAGGCGACCTTTCATTTATTTCGGTGAACACGGCCAAGCCTAATTTTGGCGCGGGTCTATTTTTGAATTTCAAAAATTCATTTGTTGGATTGTCAGTTCCGTTCTTGATCAACAGCACATTGGTTACCAAGGTTTCTGATATTGGAGCCCAAATAACAGAAGCTCGCTATTATTTTTTGCGGGCCGGCACATACCAACCATTGAATGCTAAAAAGACCGTGAAACTAAATCCCTCTTTTCTTGTGAGGGCGCAAGAAGGGCAGCCGTTGGCCGTGGATTTAAACCTTGGTGTGGTGATCCATGATGTGCTCAGCACGGGCGCATCGTGGCGCATTGGCGATGCACTGATCGGGTTTGTTGATTTGAAACTCAGCGAACGTTTTCACTTCGCTTATTCCTATGACCTTACGGGATCGGACCTCAATAAATTTTCAAATGGCTCGCACGAGTTTATGTTGAACTACAGGACCCGCATACGCTCGGTTCATAAAAATGTGGAGTGCCCCGGATACTATGGATATGGTGAAACTAAAAATGTAAGGTTCAATCCAAGGAAGAAGAGGTAATTCAATTTCCTATCAAGACAAAAGGAGCCCAATAGTACGGGGCAGAAAATTTTTGATGATTGATCAATTTTAATTTGGTTGCGCGAAGTGCCTTTGCAAAATCCTTGCCCTCATCATCGAGAAGCACTTTGTAAAATCCAGTCATAAGCTCAGAGGTAGATTCATCAGCAACACTCCAAAACGAAACGATAATGCTTTTTGCCCCCGCGTAGGTGAGTGCGCGCGATAGGCCGATTACGCCTTCGCCTTTAGAAAATTTTCCCAACCCGGTTTGGCAAGCCGACAGCACGGCAAGGTCTGCCTTCAAGTTGAGGTTATAAATTTCACCAGAGAATAAGTTTCCATCGTCTTGGCTTCCGGTGTTTAGGAATATGCGCGACAGTTCGGGTTCTGCTTCGTCAACCACACCGTGTGTAGCGAAGTGAAGATAATTGTATTCCGAAAGCGTTGATGCTTTGATGTCGGTTTCATTTGCCTCTTTAAATTTTGCTACGTGCGAAGCTCCGCCAAACAGTGTTGCAATCGTGCTTACTTCTGTTTCAGTGCCGGGCAATTCGCTCAGGTTATCTTTAGCAGGAAATTGAACCGGTGCGCACAAATAGATGGCCGGCTTTGAAGCCATGGATTTCGTTCCCTTCTGCGCCATCAGCGCGGAAGAAAATTCGTAGCTCACCGAATATTTTTCAACTAAAAATTCAACTTGGTCGAAGGAAGAAATTTTGGATGCGTTCATCGGCAGTGCTTCAAACGGAACAGTACCCAACCGCCCCGATGGAATGATCACGAGTTGCTTGACGGATCGTGGAAGTCGAGGGACCAAAATTTTGCCAAGAGCAACAGCCGATTTTTGATAGGTTGCAAAATCGGAATAGTAGATGCCATTATTAAAACCACGAAGGAGTTTGTCGAAATTTTCTGGCAACGTTAAGTGGTAAATTTTAAACTGTTTGTTTGAAATGATAAACTGATAAATTTGCTTTCCTTTTTCGGCAACAAAAAAACTAATGATGCCCGTTTCATCATTCAATTTGTTTTGCAAGGCTTCAACGGTTGGACTTGATTGATTGAATTTTAAATTGAAGTAATTGGAATAATCCATTTCCAATTTTTTTATGAATGCCGTGTATTCAAGCGTAGCGGAAAATAAATTTTCACGCAATTTTTTCTCTTCCTCCAGCGATGGCTTTTGAGAAATCTTCTGGCTCAGAAGCGCAATGGTTGATTTTAGTGTTTTCTCCTGATCCAACAGTTCATTGGGAATGCCTGAGAATGATTTGGCCTGGGCATCGGCAATGGATTCTTGCAGCACGGCTGATTTACTTTTCTCGGCAAAGTAAAACGCCTCTTCTTTATATTTTCTTGAATCGAAGGTCACTTCGCTTATGGCTTGTGCAATCCGCACTCCATCTTCATACACTTCGTTGGCAATTTCACCAAGGGAAATTTTGTCGCTCTCGGCCGAGCTGTGCTGGCGGAGGTTGTCAATCAACGAATCGCACGACTGCAAGCAGGACAACGCCAAACGCAAGTCTTCCAACTTGAGGGTTGACTCATAATAGCGTGATTCAAAACCCTGGGCCTTGTAGCGCAACGAGTATAAAAGTCCGATGCCATTATAGTGTTCTTTGATAGCAGGATTTTGTTTTTCATCTATGCTATTGAATGAAGGTGAGTTGGCGATTATAGCGTTTTGAAAATGGACAATGGCCCCGCTTAAATCCTGATCACCTAATTTCAGGATTCCAATCTGGTTGTAGGTATCGGCAACATCGGCATGTTTTTCGCCATACGATTTTTTGTATTGCTCCAATGACTTTTCGAAGTAGCCAATGGCCGCTTCACTGTTCTTCATCTGCCTGTATGTTTGACCCAGATTGGTAAGCACCAGAGCTTGACTTGGGTGGCCATTGGGATATATCTTTTGCCACGTTGCCAATGCGTTTTCAAAATTGACTATGGCATCACCGAATTGTTCCAACCTTCTATTGGCAAAGCCGATGTTGGTGTTGGCAATGGCGATTTTTGGATGATTGGTACCATGAACTTTTTGATAAGCCGCGAGTGCCTTGTCAAAATATTCGAGTGCCTTGTCGGGATCGGTTTCCAAATAGATCTGCCCTAAGTTATTATTAGATGCAGCCACTTCCTGGCTTTCGATCCCATATAATTGCTCGCTTATCTGAAGCGCGATCAAATGATTTTCTTCTGCTTGTTTGTACTTGTGTGTGGTGCCAAACACAACCCCCAACGTGGAGAGGCATTTGGCCCTTTCTTTTGTAATTTGATTTCCGGAGGATTGAAATTTGACAAGAGCCGCCTGAAGATTTTCAAGGGCAAGATCATAGCGTCCTCGGTTCAAATTCAAAGTGCCTTTGTTGGTAAGGGTAGTGGCATTGGCCAGTTCGCTGGAAGCGTTTGGAATATCTTTCAATATCAATTCGGCCTCATCCAACTTTCCCTGAAGCATAAATATCTCTGCCATTTTATTGGAAAGAAATATTTTTTCTTGGAAGTCATTGGATTTGTTTTTGTTCAAGATGTTGATTGCCTGTTCGTAGTCGGCAATAGCGATGAGCGAATCGGCTTTTTTTAGAACTGGCGATTGCTGTGCATTTGACTGAACGAAACC
Organism: Cytophagales bacterium; assembly: GCA_031422215.1. Taxonomy (GTDB): domain Bacteria; phylum Bacteroidota; class Bacteroidia; order Cytophagales; family Cyclobacteriaceae; genus ELB16-189. Next base: position 6,703 of record JANOQB010000184.1, read on the forward strand.
TATCGCCAGTATAAAAAGGATTAGTAGTGCCCGCATCAGAACCGGTAATTATAGGTAATGGAACTTACACTGTGCCTGGTCAGGCCATCGGGATTTTTTTCGCGTTGCACTATTTTGCGGCCCCACAATAATTTGATTCCGGAGCGAACATTGAAATTATATCCGCCCGTGATTATCCCCGAAAGGGCAAGGCCACGCGCACCATCGGGTTTCACTTCCACGCCTTGTGGATTTGTTATCCGGTCGTTGGTGATGCGGTAAATTGGCAGCAACCCAACACTGAAGTTAAAACGGGAGAGGCGAAAATTTCTTTCCACGCGCAACATCACATCGACTCCGCGTTTTAAAAGGTTTGCCTGGCCATATTTTTCAAGTTTTGTTTGGTCTGGAAATGTTGGGAAATCAGTCCAATCGAAATTGTTTTGGTTAATGTGTTTCACTGGGATTTGTATGCCTGTGGCCAATAACCACTTTCTATTGATCAGCGATAGGCCGGTGATAAAATCGTACGTGCCCAGGCTGGTTTGATAATACATGGGCAATGGTTCGTCAGGAAATTTATTTGAAGTGAGATCGGATTTGTTTGTCGGGATCTTTCCTCCCACGGAAAAGTTGATGTCAAAACGGTCGGTGCTCAAAAGCGATCGCGTATAGCAAAGTGATAAATCACTAAGTCCTTCGGTTTCTCCGAGTTTGCCGCTCCGCACCATCATGTATGGCACCTTTAATTGAAAGGAAGATTTTGAAGTCAGGCTGAAATTAAGATCGGCCGTGGCCACATAAATGACGGGTGTGGTGGTGGTTTCGCCCCTGTAGAAACTCAATTCCATCGAACGCAGTTTGAACTGCAATTTTTTGTTATAAGGCTGATCGGGTTTCATGGCACCCATGGTACAGAAACCTGCATCGCTGCAGCCTTGTGAAAAAGCGTTGGTTGATGCAAAGAGTAAAACGGATAGGAGTAGGGATATTTTCATTGCTTGTAAATGCTAAGATAGCAATGATGGTAACATTGGACAAGCTGCTTATCAACTATATCGCTCAAACTTACCCATGGCTTTTTCAACTGCTTCTTGTAAATTCCTCAAGTGATCACATCCCCAACGATTGATTCTCTATCGAAGCCAACTCGATGATTTTTTCGTATTCGGCAGGGTTGAGGTCGTTGAAGAAATAGTGAACTGGGTTGGCATGTATGCCATTTACAAAAACTTCATAGTGAAGGTGAGGTGCTGTGGAAAGCCCTGTATTGCCAACGTATCCGATCAGATCGCCCCGTTTCACTTTTTGTCCTTTGTGCACGGCAAAACCGTGCATGTGGGCGTAGCGACTGCGATAACCAAAGCCGTGATCTATTTCAAGCATCTTGCCATATCCGCTAAAACTGATTTCAAGTTGATCGATATTGCCATCGGCTGTGGCATACACCGGTGTGCCAATGGCTGCTGCAAAGTCAATACCTGTGTGCATCTTTTTTACTTTGTAGATGGGATGGATGCGCAAACCATAACCCGAAGCAAGCGCGATGAGTTGCTTGTTGGCCACCGGTTGGATAGCCGGAATGGCAGCAAACAATTTTTCTTTGCTTTCGGCCAGCTCCACCACTTCATCTTGCGACTTTGATTCAATATAAATTTTGCGCCTTAAATTATCGATGTTCTCGCTCAACTTCACCAGAAGGTCTTCATGGATAATGTTCTTCTCTTTAATGTCTGTGTATCGATCAATGCCGCCAATGCCCGCATCGCGAATGCTTTTATCAATAGGTTCTGCGCCAAGCACAACCCGATAAATATTATCATCGCGGTGCTCCATGTTGGCCAGCTGCTTTTGAAGGCCTTCAACTTCATGTTCAAGGTTTTCGTAATAGAATTCCAATTCCTTTACTTCATTCCTCAACAGGAGTTCTTTGGGCGATTCAAAATAGGAACTTGAAACAAGCAAGATGCCGGCTGCCATGGCAAGTGTGAGTGAAAAAATGCCGAGACTATTCAATACGATGTCGCCCGTAGAGGTTTTTATCCGCTCATACTTGCAGGTTTCGGTGTCGTAGTAGTACTTTATCCTTGCCATAAGTTCACTCGGTTATTTAAACAACAGGCCTAAAAGCCTTGATTACTTCAGGGTTGCATTCCAGCCTGAGGCCGGTGAGCAACTCTATGCAATACGGTATTGCAGGAAACACAACATCCAAACACTGACGGATCGATTTTGGTTTACCTGGCAAATTTACAATTAAAGTTTCATTCCTTATTCCTGCTGTCTGCCTCGAAAGGATTGCTGTGGGCACATACTTCAGGCTCTCCATCCGCATAAGTTCGCCAAAGCCTGGCATCATTTTATCACAAACTGATTCTGTGGCTTCGGGGGTAACATCCCTTTTGGAAGGGCCCGTGCCACCGCACGTTACAATTAGGCAACAATTTTTTTGGTCGGCCATTTCTTTCAGTGCGTTCTCGATCAATACTTGTTCATCGGGAATTATAGCGTATTCTTTTTCCCAAGGCGATAGGAGGTATTCGTTCAATGTTTGAACAATGGCTTTACCGGGCAGGTCTTCATAGATTCCTTGGCTTGCGCGGTCTGAAACATTGATGATGCCGATGCGGATCATATGGGCTGGGCGGTTTTGAAAACTATTTTTGCCGACCTTCCTTTTTTAAACACTTGTCGTCCTTTGTTTATTCCTTTCCGAAGTTCACGCTGAACTTCTTCGGGCAGGGCAATGGTTTCTGCGCACGTTGCTGAACAACATCCGTTGAATTTCTGTGCACATTCCTCGCACTGGATGAACAGCAGATGGCAGCCGTCATTTTTGCAATTGGTGTGCGTGTCGCATGCGCTTCCGCATTGGTGGCACACGCTGATGATGGTGTCGGAAATGCGCTCGCCAAGCCGCTCGTCAAACACAAAGTTTTTTCCAACAAACTTGTTTTCCAAATTCTGTTCTTTCACTTCTTGGGCATATTTAATAATCCCTCCGTTGAGCTGAAATACATTTTTAAAACCAATGTGCTTAAACCACGCGCTTGCTTTTTCGCACCGTATCCCACCGGTGCAATACATCAACAGGTTTTTATCTTCTTGCCCGGCCAGCAAATTTTCTACTACTTTTAATTCTTCTCGAAATGTATCCACATCGGGGCAGATTGCATTTTTAAAATGACCTACTTCACTTTCGTAGTGGTTGCGCATGTCCACCAACAGCGTGTTGGGTTCATCGGTCAATTGATTGAATTGTTTTGCGTTTACGTGCACACCACAGCTGGTTACATCAAACGTTTCATCGTTCAGCCCATCGGCAACAATTTTCTTCCTCACCAATATCTTTAATTTGAAGAATGATTTGCCATTATCATCCACGGCCGTGTTGAGCCTCACTCCATTTAAAAATTCCATGCTGGAAAGTTGAGCCTTAAAATTTTCCAATTGCGATGTTGGAATACTTAGCTGGGCATTTATCCCTTCAGTAGCCACATATATCCTGCCCAACACATGGATTTGTTCAAGCAATGTGTATAGGTTGTTGCGAAAAGTTGTTGGCTCGCTGATATAATGGTACTTATAAAAAGAAATAGTAGTTCTTGGCTCAACGCTTTGTTTAAGCCGTTCCTTTAGTTCTTTGCCGTTGATGCGATTGTAAAGGGCCATTTATTTTCAAATACGAACACAAAAATAATGATAATAGACAACGCTGCCAATTAACGCGATGCGGGCTTCAATTCGCCTTTCAGCAAGCTGTTATAATCCTCGCACGACAACACACCTTTCAAATTGCAGTACATGCAGGTTTTGTAGGTATCATTTATGTATCCCTTTTTTATGATTACCGTGGTTCCGTTGCATACCGGGCAGGTGACTTTACCAGCCGGCCCGCAATCGATGCTGTAGTCGCTCGAAAACACCTGCAAGGCTTGCTTTGATTCCAATTCTTTTTCCTTTAATAGTTCTGCTTCAGCTTTTTGCTTCAACGCAATTGTTTCTGTTGAAAATTGTCCAGAGGTTCCTCTCAACTGGATATATTTATTTAGCCAATCTACACTTTGCTTGTACTTGCCAAAGTAGAAAGAATTTTTACCAAAGTAGAAAGTAAGATCGGAGGGAACACTTTTCACTGACCGTAGTATGGTCAAGAATTTTTCGCTGGCCGCTTCATAGTTTTGTTGCTCCATCAAGGCCACAGCAGAATCCAACTTCATATCCATCGCCCGTTTGCGGTCGGCCTGGCGTTGTATTTCCAATTGCCTGATCTTCTCTTTTTCTGTCTCGCTTTGCGCGGATAGAGTAAACGTAAAAGACAGGATGAGAACAATAATGGAAAATCCTCTTTTCAATGTGTGGATCATCATGGTAAAAAATCTTTTTTTAATAAATTAAGCCACTCCAGCGCGGCATTGCAAAAAATATCCTCTATTGTTTTTTCAGGCAACGCCATATCTTCAATAAACTTTCCTATTTCAAGGTCTCCCAATGGAAACGGATAATCGGAACCAAGCATTACTTTTTTGCTTCCCTGCATTTTTAAAACATATTCCAACATCAGTGCATCGTGGGTGATGCTATCCACCCAAAATTTTCCCATGTAATTTCGTGGGTTCACGTTATTGTCTATGGCCACCAGGTCGGGCCTGCATTCAAACCCGCGTTCAATCCTTCCAATGGTGGGCAGAAAAGAGCCGCCCGCGTGGGCAAACATCACGCGCAGCTTCGGCAACCTTTCAAAAATCCCGCCAAAGATCATGGAGCACATAGCCCGCGATGTTTCGGCTGGCATGCCCACCAACCACGGTAGCCAGTAGCGTTGCATGTTTTTTTCGCCCATCATGTTCCAGGGGTGAACCATTACAGCCAAGCCTAGTTTTTCACACGCTTCAAACACCGGAAAGAATTTTTCTTCGTTGAGGTTTTCGTCATTTATGTTTGAGCCTATCTGGATTCCTTGGAGGCCTGTTTTTTTTATGCGCTCCAATTCTTTCACCGCAAGTTCAACATCCTGCATGGGCACTGTGCCAAGGGCAATGTATTGGGCAGGATATTTTTCGCACAACTTGGCAAGGTGGTCGTTTAGGAATTTGGATAGGTCGAGGCAATCCAACGGTTTGGCCCAATACGAAAACATGACAGGAATGGTGCACACCACCTGCACGTGTGTATGGAATTTTTCGTACTCTTTTATCCTCACGTCCGCATCCCAACAGTTTTCTTTTATCTCCCTGAAAAACTGGTTGCCACGCATCATTTTGGCGAAACCTTTTTTGTGATGCTGCAGATAGACGAAATCGCCATAGCCAAACTTCTCGCTCCAGTTGGGCATTTTTTTGGGAAGGATGTGAGTGTGGGCGTCTATTTTGAGCATTACGGGAAGGCTAATCCGGTAAAGGTAGAAAATTTATTGGGTGGGATTTATTTTGGTTTATTTTGAGGAATCAGCCAAACATTTATACATTCCTACATACGGGATCAATGAGGCAAAGGGTTTTAAATAAAAATTTTCAGAGGCATTAGTCAATAAAGAATATGTTTTTATATCTTCGCGGCCTCATAAGTTTTTCGGGGCGTAGCGTAGCCCGGTATCGCGCCTGGTTTGGGACCAGGAGATCGTCAGTTCGAATCTGGCCGCCCCGACATAAAACCACCTCACACATAAGTGGGGTTTTTTATTTTATGGAGTTTACCGTCTATGTGCTATACAGCAAGTCGTGCAAAAAATTTTATGTTGGCCAGACTCAGAATTTAACAAACAGGCTTCGGGAGCATAACAAAGGGGAAACAAAATCCATAAAGGCCTGTGCCCCTTGGCAAACTGTTTGGGTTGCCACTGCAGAAACCAGGTCTGAGTCGATGGCGCTTGAGCGCAAAATAAAATCGAGAGGTGCAGCCCGGTTCCTTGCAGACTTGGGGGCAAAGATTAACGAACGGTTATAGCGTGGCGCGTTTCGCGCCAAGATCATCAGTTCGAATCTGGCCGCCCCGACTTAAAACCACCTCACACATAAGTGGGGTTTTTTTATTTTATGAGGTTCTCTTATTATAAATGAGGCACTTTTAAATAGCAAAGACGAGCGAAATAAATAAAATAGGGCGCATTGCAAGGAGACTGTTGTGTTTATTGCAGCTATGGCACAGTAAAGTGTCCACCAAATGCAAGATAACATATAACGGTGGACGATAAGGTAACAAACACGTGATTAACTGTCACTCCAGTTAACAATACTTCAGATTTTATTTTTTTACTGCGTACGTCCAGATCGGGCAGTCCACATGATTGACAACATCTTCTGTAACACTGCCTGCAACCAAGTGCGCCAAACCTCTTCGCCCGTGCGTGGCCATGGCTATCATGTCGGCCTTTATTTCATGGGCGAAATTGATAATGCCATCGTGCTCATAAAAATCATTTCTGATATTGAGTGTGTAGTTGGTGATTTTATTGTTGTTGGCAAACTCTTCCATCAATTTCATTTCATCGGCAGTGCGCCTCAAGTTGTAGGGCGTGTTCACCAGCAGCAGATGTAATTTGGCAGAAAAGAAAGACTGCAATTCCTTGACTCTCTTCACAAATTCTTCCTGGTTTAATTGTAGCGTGATTGGTAAGGCTATGTTTTTGATTTGATGCAATTCAAATGACTTCCTTATTGCCAAAACAGGTGCGGTGGAGAAGCGAACGATCTTTTCCGTGTTGGAGCCAATAAAATATTCTTTCCAACCGCTTGCACCATGCGTGCCCATCACAATTAAATCAATTTGATTGTCGGCAATGAACTGCCTAATTGTATGGGTAACGGATCCATTGGCGGTTGCAAATTTTACTTTGTCTTTTCGCGGATGTTTGTTCTTCATTTTTTCAAAATCTTTTTGGGCTACATCCTCAAGCTCCTTATAAATGCCTGGATCAAATGTATAGGGAGTGCCTGCAAAAGTTGTTTCGTACATAAAGGGCAAGTCAATTACTTTCAATACAAACACTTCGGCATTGGTTTCAATGGCTATGTTCATGGCAAAGTAGTATGCCTGTATAGCAGCGTCTGAAAAATCGCACGGAACCAGAATCTTTTTCATAAGATTTATTTCAAGAAAGGTAGTGATTGGTCATCCTATCAGCCATGATAGTAGTCAACCAAATTTATGAGCATTGTCATGACTACCTCGAGTTGAATTCTTCTTGGTTATTCTGAATTCTGAATTCAAACTCAACTATAAACTCCTCCTAACTCCTAACTACTAACTCCTAAATTCTGACTTCTGAATTCTGATTTCCTATCCCACCCAAAAAAATAGGCAGCAAACGAATCATCGCTCACTGCCTATCACTTAATTGTCTCACTTCCCCTAACTCCTAAATTCTGACTTCTAAATTCTAAAGTCTCCCTATTTCTCTGGATACAACACCACTTGCAAATAATTCTTTTCGTTGAAATATTTTGTCGCTGCGGCTTGTATGTCCTTTACCGTTACTGCATCAATCCGCTTTTCGGTGGTGAGTATGTCGCCAGGGTTCGTGCCTAATTCTACCCATTGCTGCATTTTAGTTCTCCAGTAGGCATTGTCTTTCATGCTTTCCAGCGATTGTTTTTTCATGGCTTCTTTCACTTTGTTTAGATCAACTTCGGTGGGGCCGACTTTCACTTTGTTTATTTCCTCCCATGTTGCCTTAATGAGTTTGTCCACGTTTTCAGGACCGCACGGAACGCTGGCACCAATCGTATAATTCCCATACGGGTTTTTGCTCATATTGCCATTCATGCCACCACTGTACATGCCACCGATTTCTTCGCGGAGTTTTTCAATCAATTTGATGTTCATCAACTCGACCAGCATTTGTATTTTCAGCAGCTCGGCATCAGAGTAAGGTGCCTCGCCTGTAAACTGCATGGCGATAAAGCTCTTAGGCTCCTTGCCACGGTAGACTTCTTTTTTCACTACGCCTTTTACCGGGCGCAGGCCAACATCGCGGAAGTTGGAGGGCGCACTTGTGGAAGGAAGGCTGGCGAGATAAGTTTCACAAAGTGATTTAAGCCCAGCCATGTCAAACTTTCCTACAAAGAAAAACGTGAAACCATTGGCATTGCCAAAGCGCTCTTTGTAAATGGAGAAAGCACGCTGTAGATCAATCTTGTCTAACATCTCAACATTGGGAGCCCGGGGCCCACGCTCGTGCTTGGCATACAACGTGGAAAGCAAAGTGTCCTGAAAAACCATTTGCGGATTGGCCATCATATTTTGAACAAACCCCTTTTGTTTTGAAATAAAGGATTGAAAAAGTTCCTGGTCCATACGCGGCTGTGTGAAGTAGAGGTAATTCAATTGCAGCATCGCTTCAATGTCGGTGGCGCTGCTTTGCCCTGTCACTCCTTCGCTCATCTGGCTTATGCGTGGGTTTACGCTAGCTGTTTTTCCAGCCATCATTTTTTGCATTGCTGGTACTTCAGAAGGCTGAAAGTTCTTTATACCATTTGTCGAGGTCATTCCGTTGTTCTTCACAATATTATCTATTACTCCCTTTGACCCCATTGCTGCTTGTGTCACTATACGGTCAGGAATAGAGGGGGTCTGAGGGGAATTCTGAGGGGGGTCAAATGCAGCCTGCACTGGGGTCTCCGAATACAAGGTAGAGGACAACGAAGCGAAAACAGGGTCGGGTCTCGGG
>JANOQB010000185.1:0-3401 GCA_031422215.1 Cytophagales bacterium
CTACGCGGTTTGCAGTGCAGGCTCATCTATCCTTTTTTTTTCTTTCATCTTGAGGGTCTTCCCATTCTTCGCTTTCGGTGCTTTGCCGTTAGTGGTTTTTTCACCTTTGATTTTTTTCATCTCCTTTTTTATCTGGGCCGCTACCAATTCGGCAATCCGCTTAGCTGATTTATTGATCAACCGAACGGTTTTCTTTTTCGATTTGGTAACTCCCAAAGAGTTGACAGTTTGCTGCAAGGAGTCGCCTAATAGCAGGCGGATTTCCTTCTTTCCCATGAGTGGTAATTTTTTCATAAAACATTGTATTTAACCCTAAATTATCCCGATAGGCCTGCATTACCAAGAGGTTGCAAAAACTTAATATTGGAAAGCTATTTTCCTTCAATCCGCTTGATTTCGGGGGATTTTTTAATCAACTCAAACTGGCTTTGCACCTCGGCCAGCCTGCCCGATGTCAACTGATAGACCTCCTGCTGCTGATCGTTGGGGGGCGCATCGGCACTCGAAACCTGACCCTCTTTGGCCAAGGCAAAAAGCCGCTCCAGCACCTGTGGCGGGTTTCTGAAAATATCCATGCGCGCGCCTGTCTGGTGCACATCGTGAAGGGCCGCCTCCAATTGATAGATTTTTTCCTCCAATGCTAATGCTCTTTTATCATTCTTCTTCAACAAAAGTGTGGCGCGCATTTTTTCCATTTCATCAATCAATTGCAGTGTGGTGTTTACCGAACTGAAAATTTTCATGCCAAAACTGTATTGCTTTAAAATTTCTGGCTCCGTTCCTTTTGTGTTGGGATCTTTCAACACGATGACAGCTTGCTTGTACTCTTTTCCGTTTGCCCTCAGCACGATGGTATAAGTTGCTGGCGGAACCAAGGGCGGTGTTTGGCCAGGTCCAATATCCAAATCAAAGATGAACATGTTGCGCTCGCCTTTGTCATTCAAGGTCACCCACTCCTTTCCTCTGGGTTGTGTTCGCAGCTTTGGCAGCTCGTAAGGTTGCAGGCGTAAATCCCACCACACCCTATTTACTCCCGCCTTGTTGGTGGCTTTTATTTTTCTAACCATTTCATTTCGTGCATTGAGCACAACAATCTCCACCGAGTCTTTTGATTTTTCTTTCAAATAATAATTAATGTCGGCACCATCCGGTGGGTTTTTTCCAGCCACATAACTGTCATCGGTTTTTATGCCGTTGATTTCCTGAAAGCGGAAAGCTTTACGAATTGAAAAGAGATGTGATTCTGAATTTTGAACTTGTTCACTAAACTCGCGGATGGGTGTTATGTCGTCAAGAATATAAATTCCTCTTCCGTACGTGCCGATCACGAGGTCTTTAAAGTTGCGCTGGATTTCTATTCCGAAAATCGGAACAGGGGGCAAATTGTTTTTGAGATGGATCCAGTTCTTGCCGTCATCGGGCGAAAAGTACAGCGACTTCTCCGTGCCCAACCACAGCAAGCCTTGCTTGTCGGGGTCTTCTTTTATTTGATTTACAAAATTGGAATTGTTGGCGGGCAAATTTATTTCAAGCCGCTTCCAGGTGTTTCCATAATCGGTAGTCTTATAAACATACGACCCAAAGTCGCCCACATAATGTGCATCCACTGCGAGATAGCATGTGCCCGCATCAAAATACGATGCATCAATATGCCGGATGGTTCCCCACTGGGGCAAGCCCGGAATGTTTGCCGATACATTCGTCCAGGTTTTGCCGCCATCTTGCGTTACGTTTACCTGCCCATCGTTGCTGCCCGTCCACAGCACTCCCGCTTTCACGGGCGACTCGGCCATGGAATAAAGTGTGCAGCCATCCCAGGTCATTAAATTATCGCTCGCCATGCCTCCCGAATTTCGCTGATGGGTTTTGTCGTTGGTAGTGAGATCAGCACTGATCACCTGCCAGCCTTGCCCACCATTGTTTGTTTCGTGCACATATTGGCTGCCCACCCACACTCTTCCTTTCACATGCTTTGAAAGCACCATCGGAAAATTCCAATGCCAGCGATATTTTGCATCGGCAGGCGCGGCACCAATTTGCGTTTGCGGCCACACGCGCACATCGCGCGAGTGCATGGTGGTGAGATCAAAAATATCCAAGCCTCCATCATAACATCCCGACCACACAATATTATTGTCGAATGGATCGGGCTGCGCAAACCCACTTTCGCAGCCGCCCACACCATGCCATGCGCCCAACGGAATACTGTTGCCACCGAGGTAGCGGCTCGGCCCCCGATAGCTCCACGCATCTTGCCGGTTGCCATACACCCAATAAGGAATCCGGTCGTCCACGGCCACGTGATACATTTGCGCGATGGGCAAATTGACATTGCGCCAGGTTTTGCCACCGTTGTAGGTCATGTTCAAACATCCATCATGTGCGCATAAAATCCGGTTGCCATCTTTCGGGTCGAACCACATATCGTGATTGTCGCCACCCGGTGCCCATTGATTAAAATCTTTTACAAAAGTTTTTCCTCCATCAATTGATTTTTTGATGCCCACGCAAATGGTATAAACAATATTTTCGTCCGAGGTGGATACGCGAAGGCGCGTGTAATATCCGGCACGCTGCCCCATGGAATGGTCCTTCTGCATCAACATCCAACTGTCGCCACCATCATCGGAGCGATAGAGACGCGGCTCGGTGTCTTCCACCAATGCATATACTCTTTTTGGGTTCGAATAAGATACATCCACAGAAGTTTTTCCAACGGGATGACCCGGCCCACTCTCCAATCCATTGCGAAGAGGCTCCCAGGTTTTGCCGCCATCTTTGGTGCGATAAATTCCACTGCCCTCGCCCCCACTGCTTAAATTCCATGTGCGAATATCGGCTTGCCACATGGCCGCAAAAAGTATGTCGGGGTTTTGAGGATCGATGCTGAGGTCGGAGCAGCCGGTGTTTTCATTGACAAAAAAAACACGCTCCCAATTTTTTCCACCATCAACAGTTTTGTAAACACCGCGCTCTTGTTGTGGCCCATGCACATGGCCGGTGGATGCAACATATACAGTGTTTGTATCGGTGGGATGAACGATCACGCGGCTTATGCGAAATGTTTTTTCGAGGCCCATGTTCTTCCACGTTTTTCCGGCATCGCTTGATTTATAAACTCCATTGCCCACAGCATGGGCGGGGCGTATCAAAAATGTTTCGCCTGTGCCGGCCCACACTTGCTTTGGGTTGGAGGGCGCGATGGCCAGGGCACCTATGGAGGAATCTTCGGTGTCGTCAAAAATAGATTTCCAGGTGATGCCTGCATCTTCGGTTTTCCAAATGCCACCCGAAGCAGCGCCTGAATATGAAACATTCGGATTGCCCGGCTCGCCAACCACGGAAATCATGCGGTTGCCATCCGGCCCGATGAAGCGGAAATTCAATTGTGAAAATAATTT
>JANOQB010000186.1:0-5264 GCA_031422215.1 Cytophagales bacterium
GCACGGCCACAATGTTTGCTCCTGGCAATGCTGTACCCTTTGCATCCTTTACAACTCCGCTTATGGATGCTGTAGTCACGCCCTGTGCCAACACTGCCACACCTGCAGTAAGCATCAATGATATCAACAGTAAAATTTTCCTCATAAGTTTATGGTTTAAGTGGTTTGATTTTTTCCCGTGCAAAAGTATCCTTTTTGGGCTTTACCCAACGCGTGGTTCATTTTAAATCTTTCTCACATTTTATTAACATTTTCATAACCCGCTAAACCACTTATACTTTATCGCTTGTACTTTGAGCTAAAATGCAATTACCTTCCCAACAATTTTTAAAACCCCGTTTTCAATATGAAAAAACCATTTTCCGTGTCAATCTTGATCCTTGTGTCTATTTTGGCCCTGCACGCCCAAACCCAGCTTTCTTATTATTTGCCAGCCAATAACCAATATGATCCGGCCATTCCCACACCGCATTCTGTAATTGGCCACCACGTGGGCGAGTGGCACGTTACCCACGACCGATTGGTAAATTATATGAAAGCCCTCGATCAGGCATCGAACCGCATCACCTTAGAACAAACCGGACTGACTTATGAAGCACGGCCTCTATTATTATTGACCATCACCTCTCCAAAAAACCATCAAAACATTGAAGCCATACGCACACAACATTTACAATTGACTGACGCGTCAAAATCTTCTTCACTTGACGTGAAAAATATGCCTGCCATTTTTTATCTCGGTTGCAGCATTCACGGCAACGAAGCCAGTGGCGCCAACGCGGGCTTGCTGATGGCGTATCATCTGGCAGCAGCCAAAGGCCCTGAGATAGAAAAATATTTGGAGAACACAGTCATACTTTTTGATCCCAGTTTTAACCCCGATGGACTTCAACGTTTTTCAGGTTGGGTAAATTCGCGCAAGGGTATGCAAGTATCTTCCGATGCCAACGACACCGAACATAACGAAGCTTGGCCCGGTGGCCGCTTCAACCATTATTGGTTCGACCTCAACCGCGATTGGTTGGTGGCACAGCATCCCGAATCGCGGGCACGCGCCAAAAAATTTCAAGACTGGAGGCCCAACGTACTGACTGACCACCACGAGCAAGGCACCAACGCTACTTTCTTTTTTATGCCCGGTGTGCCTTCGCGTGTGCATCCGCTAACGCCCGACAAAAATCAGGAACTCACCCGCAAGATGGGCGAATATCATGCGAAGGCGTTGGATCAAATCGGCTCGTTATATTTTACGCAAGAAGGCTACGATGATTTTTATTATGGCAAGGGTTCTACTTTTCCCGATGTGCAAGGCGCCATTGGAATTTTGTTTGAGCAGGCCAGTTCGCGCGGCCACGCACAGGAAAGTGTAAATGGTGTGTTGAAATTTGAATTCACCATCCGCAACCAGTTTGTTACCATGCTCAGCTCGTTAAAAGCCATCAACGAAATGCGCGAAGAATTGCTCAACTACCAACGCGACTTTTACAAGAACGCTATGGCCGATGCAACCAAAGATGCCGTGAAGGCATTTGTCATCGGCTCGAAAGACAAAGCCCGCGTAAATATGTTTGCCGAAATGGCCCTGCGCCAAAAAGTGGACGTGTATAAACTTCCAGCTTCTCAAACCATAAACGGAAAAACATTTGATGCGGCTTCCAGTTATCTCATCCCGCTCAATCAAACACAATACAAACTCATTCACGGCATGTTTGATAAGCAACTGAAATTTAAAGACAGCATCTTCTATGATATATCCAGTTGGACGTTGCCGCTTGCCTTTGGGTTGGATTATGAAGAAGTGAAAACACTTCCTGTGCTTGGAGAAAAAATGACTGAAAGCAAATTATCATCAGGCCAACTGATTGGGCAGGGAAGCTATGCCTATGTGATCGAGCCGTATGAGTACTACACACCACGCGCCATCTATCGTCTGTTGGACAAGGACATACGCATAAAAGTTTCCAATGAAATTTTTTATGGCGATGGAAAAAAATTCGAACGGGGATGCATCCTCATCCCGGTGGACAATCAGGAGAAAACACCTGACCAGATCAAAGCAATCATAAAGGAAATCACCGAGAAAGATGGCATCGATGTTCATGCACTGAGCACGGGCTTGGATTATAAAGGGGTAAGCTTAGGCAGCAATTCGTTTTACGTATTGCGCAAACCGGAGATTGCTGTTTTGATTGATGGCGGCATATCGCCTACCGATGCAGGAGAACTCTGGCATCTATTAGATACACGCTATCAAATTCCGGTAACGATGATTCCGATCAGTGTCTTCAACGCAGCCTCTATTCAAAAGTACAACACGATATTGGTGCCAGAAGGAACCCACTCGGCCATCACCGATGCCGCCAAAGAAAAATTAAAAAACTGGGTGCAGGCCGGAGGTGTGTTGATCGGGTTTGAAAAAGCGTTGAACTTTTTTACAGCCGCGGGCCTCGGAAAATTTGATGTGAAAAAAGAAGAGGAAGGCGCGAAGAAAGATCCAGCCAAACCAAAACCTTACGGTGATCTGGAAGAAACCCTGCGCGCACAAGAAACCAGCGGTGCAATTTTCGAAGCAGAAGCAGACCTAACGCATCCTATTTTTTACGGATACACATCCAACAAAGTGGCGATGTTCAAAGCGAACAACCTATTCATTCAAAAAGCAAATGGCGCTTACGCCAACCCGTTGGTGTATGGCAGCAACCCGTTGCTCAGTGGCTACATCACCAAACCCAATCTTGATAAACTTAAAAACTCTTCGGTGTTGGGCACATCTGCAATGGGCCGGGGCCGGGTGATTGGCTTTACGGAAAACGTAGCCTTCCGTGCATTTTGGTTTGGCACCAATAAAATGCTGATGAACGCAATCTTTTATGGGCCGATGATAAGCGCGGAGGCGAGCAGATAAGAAGTAGGCAGTAATCGGTAATCGGTAGGCGGTACTGCCTACTGATTACTGCCTACCGCCTACTCTTGCAGGCATACTTGCACATGCAAAAAATCTCCACCCCAAAAGAATTCAGTTTCGATTTATGCCATTCCTTTTTGAGGCGTTCGCCCAAAGAAGTGCTTCACAAAGCAGAAGATGCATCGGTGAGCAAAGCAATTTACGTGGGCGATGAGATAATTGTCTTTAGCGTTGGGCATGTTGAGGGTGAATTGGTGATCGGGTTTTTAAATGGAAACCCTTCTGCCGGCATCCGTAAAAAAGTGGCGGATTATGTGCACGAGTGGTTTGACCTCGGCACCGATCTAAAACCATTTTATTCAATGGCCAGAACCGATGAGTTGTTGAAAGAGCTTGTCAAGAAATATTATGGCTATCGCATTATCGGTCAACCCGATTTATTTGAGTCGCTGATATGGGCTGTGCTGGGGCAACAGATCAACCTCCAATTTGCTTACACACTCAAGCAACGTTTTGTGGAGCAGTTTGGCCAATCGATTGAAGTGGGGCATCAAAAATATTTTCTCTTTCCTGCTTGCGAAAGGGTAGGGAAACTTTCACCCGATCAATTGTTGTCCTTACAGTTTTCGCGCCAAAAGGCAGCCTACACCATAGGTATCGCACTGGCATTTGCCGAAGGAAAAATCTCAAAAGAAAAACTGCAAGGAATGCCTTTGAAAGAAGCCAAGGAAGAATTGATGAAAATAAAAGGCGTTGGCAACTGGACGGCCAACTACGCCTTGATGAAAACGTTTCGCTACCCAGATGCCTTTCCGCTGGAAGATGCGGGACTGCACAACGCAATCAAAAATATTAAAGGCATGAAAGCGAAACCTTCCCTTGATCAAGTGAAGATGATTTTTAAAAAATACAAAGGCTGGGAAGCGTATGCTACACTTTATTTTTGGAAGAGTTTATAGCTACTGTTTGGGGAGCATTACAAATTGCAGTGACCAATACACCGAGAGCGTACTTTTTCCATCTCCCACCAGCAACAAAGTGAAAGACTACGGCAATGATCCGTTCTTTGTGAAAAAAGCCAAGGCAGCAGAGGAGTTCCTCATCCTAATTGATCAAGTTCTTGGTTATTTTTCCCTTAAACATATTCATCTCCATGCGCACCCTGCGGTTTACGTCCAAGGTGGTGGCGCGTATCAGTTTGTCCGTTCCGTGTTTGTGTTTGATAAAATCCATCGCCTCATATAAGTTGATGTCTTCTACCGTATCGTCAAACAAACTGATCTGGTGATTGCCATGCACAAGGTTGCTCAGCCGCACGCCCACTAAGCGTATCAACATCCTGCGGTTGTAGAGTTTGTCGAACAATTCTTGCACCACCCGAAGTATGATGTGATCGGAAGAGGTGTAGGGAATGTGAACCTGTTTGGTTTCTGTATCGAAATTGGAGTAGCGGATTTTTACCGTGATGCACGAACTCAGTTTTTTCTGTTCGCGCAGTTGAAACGCCACCTTCTCCACCATGGCAATGAGTATCGACTTCAGTTGCTTTACGTCTATCGTGTCCTGATCAAAAGTGGACTCTGTGGAAATGGATTTTTGCTCACTGTAAGGCACCACGGGCGAGTCGTCAATGCCCTGTGCTTTGTTCCAAAGGCTGATCCCGTTTTTGCCAAACGCGCTCACCAAAAATTGTTGTGGCATATCGCGGAGGGTGGCCACCGTGCGCACGCCCATGTCGTAAAGAAAGCTGGCAGTCTGCTTTCCTACCATCGGGATTTTTTCGATGGAGAGGGGCGCAAGAAAATCTTTTTCTTCCCCGGCCTGGATTTGCTTCTGCGCATTGGGCTTAAATTCGCCCGTGGCCACTTTCGATACCAGCTTGTTTACCGACAGTGCCATGGAGATTGGCAACGCGCTTTCCTTTATGATTTTTTTCCGTAGCTCCACGGCCCATTTAAACGTGCCAAAGAACCGGTCCATGCCGCTGGCATCGATGTAAAATTCATCGATGGAAGCTTTTTCGAACGAAGGGGCTTTGTCGGCAATAACCTCGGTAACGAGGTGCGAGTATTGGCTGTAGGCTTCCATGTCGCCCGAAATCACTTTGGCATCGGGGCACAGTTGCATGGCCAAGTACATGGGCATGGCCGAGTGCACCCCAAACTTCCGGGTTTCGTAACTGCAGGCGGCCACTACTCCGCGTCTGCTGCTGCCCCCTATTATTAAAGGTATGCCATTTAGCCTTTTGTCTTTTGCGCGTTCAACGGCCACAAAAAAGGCGTCCAAATCCATGTGTATAATGCTCCTGTTCACAGGAACAATTATACTAATTTATTTAGTATTAAATACTAAATAATTT
>JANOQB010000187.1:0-2569 GCA_031422215.1 Cytophagales bacterium
CAACGAATTTTCGAATACCGTACTTAAGGCAATAAATCCTCGCGCGAACAAGGCAAATGAAATCACCATCGCCACCGTGAGGCCGATGTAGATGGCATTCATCCGAAACCCCCCATCGCGATTGCCGGTGAACCAGGCAATGTCCATCGTTCCTAGAATAATTTCAGAAACCAGATAAACAACTCCTGCCAGGACAGCTATCAATAAGGTGTTTCGGTTGGTGGTTGGTAAATTGCTTTTTTGTGTTTCCATAACTTGGGTTTGTTTTGTTGAAAATGACTCATAATTTTCTCCAAGTGCCTCTAGTAAAATTTTTATCGTAATCATGCGCGGCAATACCTCACCCGCCTCGATGCGCTGAATGGTGCGTACACTCACGTGACTTTTTTCCACCAACTCTTCTTGAGTAAGGTTTTTTTCTTTACGTAAAGCGGTTAGTCGCCTTCCCAAATCTGGTTGTTGCATAGCAATTTTTTAGAAGCACAATGTTACGGGTTTAACGGGTACTGTTGAATAAGAAGATGCCGTTTTCACCCGTCATTTGCCCGTCATTTGAAGGAAATAGTACGACAATTCTATTTTTTTGAATGTTCGGGTAGCTTGGACGTGGAGTATCCATAGGTATCCGTGTTGTTCGGGAGAGAAATATGTCGTCCGAAGTGGTTCACTTGTCCCCTTGTGAAAAACTTTATAATACGTTGAGTGTCAATTGTTACTTTGTGACCCAATTGTTCGGGCCCAATTACTTACCAACCAGTTGCTTTGAGCTGCAATTTTTTCCTATTTGGAGTTTTAAATTTTCATCCCATGCAAGACTTTCCCTGGTTCAAAAATTATCCCGCTGGGATTCCCAAAGAGATTGGCCCTTTGGAATATTCCTCGCTCATCGAATTGTTTGAAACTGCCGCCAACAAGAATGCTGATCGTGTTGCGTTTGAAAATATGGGAGTGAGGCTCACCTTTGCCCAGGTGGAGAGATTTTCTACGCACTTTGCTGCATACCTTCAACAAGAACTCGGACTGAAAAAAGGAGATCGCATCGCCATACAGATGCCGAACTTGCTCCAGTTTCCGATTGCTTTTATTGGTTCGCTGAAAGCAGGATTGATCGTGGTCAATACCAATCCTCTCTACACGCCCCGCGAGATGGAACATCAGTTTAATGATGCGGGTGTATCGGCCATTGTAATCCTGGCAAATTTTGCGCACAACCTGCAGGCCATACGCAACAAGGTTCCGGCCAAGCACATCATTATTACAAACATGGGCGATCTTCTGGGTACTGTTAAAGGCACTCTTGCGGATTTTGTTGTGAAGTATGTAAAGAAACTGGTTCCCGAATTTTCAATACCCCATGCAATCCGTTTTAAGGAGGTATTGAAAAAAGGTGCCCGGTTAAAATACTCGCGACCTCACATTGATGTGGAAGACGTGGCCGTGCTTCAATATACCGGTGGCACTACAGGAGTATCCAAAGGTGCCCGGCTCTCGCACCGCAATATAATTGCCCATAATATGATGATCACGCAATGGTTTAAACCCTATATGTCGGCTGACAGAAAGGATATAATCATCACCGCGATACCGATGTACCACATTTTTGCTTTGACGGTAAATGGCGTATTGATGTATGCATCTGGGGTGAAGAACGTGTTTATTACTAATCCGCGCGACATACCCGGTTTTGTAAAAGAACTTGGCAAACATGCATTTACCATTATCACCGGGGTGAATACCTTGTTCAATGGCTTATTGAACAATGAAGATTTCAAGAAGTTGATTTTTTCAACACTGAAGGGAGCCGTGGGCGGTGGTATGGCCGTGCAAGATGCTGTGGCAAAGAAGTGGAAGGAGGTTACGGGCACTGCATTAGTTGAGGGCTATGGACTGAGCGAGACTTCGCCCGTGCTATGCTGCAATCCCCTTGACGGCACCCATCGGGCCGGCACCATAGGCATTCCCATGCCCAGTACTGAGGTGGCCATTTTTGATGACCATGGCAAGCAATTGCCAACCGGAGAAGCAGGTGAAATTTGTGCCCGCGGTCAACAGGTGATGAAAGGTTATTGGGAAAAGGAAAACATAGGGGTTTTCTTTCCTGGCGACTGGTTTCGCACAGGCGACATTGGTTTTATGAATGAAGATGGCTTCTTTAAAATAGTTGACCGCAAGAAAGATATGATCAAAGTGTCGGGCTTTAATGTTTATCCTAACGAAATTGAAAATGTGATTGCAGGGCATCCTAAAGTACTGGAAGTGGCAGCAATCGGTATTGCGGATGAAAAATCCGGTGAAGTGATAAAAGCATTCATTGTTAAGCGCGACCAGTCTTTAACGGTGGAGGAACTGAAAGAATATTGCCTAGCCAACATGACCAACTATAAAGTGCCGAGGTATTTTATTTTCCGCAACGAGTTGCCGAAGAGCAACGTAGGAAAAATTTTGAGAAGGGTGCTAAAGGAAGAGGAGCAGGTTAAGCTTGGTTAAGGAAAATTTTAAAATGATTTCTACAGATTGAGTGTCAAGTATCGTCTCCCGTTTCGGGGACGATACGCTAATCGAGTTGCGC
>JANOQB010000188.1:0-3667 GCA_031422215.1 Cytophagales bacterium
CAAGCTTTGCACCACCAACCGGTGCGTTCTCCGAAGACGGCTTGCACCCAAATAGCCGTGGCTATGCGTTTACTGCAAATGTGTTTATTGATGCCATCAATACAAAGTTTAGTGCCACAATTCCTAAAGCGAGCTTGGCAAAGTATTCAGGCACAGCCCTTCCTGTAATTCCGTAACAATTTCTTCATCAACAAAAAGTAGGGGCTTCGGCCCTTTCTTTTTTTAAAGGGTATTTCCAAAATTCCGATTAATCTGTAGAAGGGCATTGAGATATGGGATCAAAAAATAGGTTCGCAATTAAATATCACAACCTCATATGGCATGGCACTCCCATCCTCATCAAACTCTTATTATATTTATCTCCAGATTGCTAAACCGTTTTCCATGTCACCGCTACACGTTCACCCCGACATTTCGCAGGCCAAAACCATTTCCACCGATTTCTATTTGCACCCCGAATATTTTCGTAAGTCAAAGGAAAAGATTTTCGCCCACAGTTGGCACCTCGTTGGCGATACCGATCAGGTGCGCGAGCATGGCTGGGTCACGCCTGTGCATTTATTAGAAAATTTTATGGATGAGCCTCTTATCCTATCGCGCGACAAAGAAGGCGCACTTCATTGTCTTTCGAATGTATGCACACACCGGGGCAATTTAATGGTGGAGCAGCCTTGCAAGCTAAACGATATCCGATGCAAATATCACGGCCGCAGATTTCACCTGAACGGAAAATTTCTTTCCATGCCGGAGTTTAAAGAAGTAAAAAATTTCCCAAGCGAAGAAGATAACCTCACCTCATTGCCACTTTTTCAATGGGGAAAATTATTGTTCACTTCCCTCAACAAAAAAAATGACCCAACACTTTTCTTTGGCGAAATGATGCAACGTGTTGGCTGGCTTCCTCTGAATGAATTTGTGTTCAGGCCCGATCTGTCAAAAGACTATTTGGTGGATGCCCACTGGGCGTTGTATTGCGAAAATTTTTTAGAGGGTTTTCATATTCCCTTTGTGCATGCAGGTTTAAACTCCGTGATTGATTACGGAAACTATTCCGTGGAGATGTTTGCCCACGCTAGCCTGCAACTCGCCATCGCCAAAGAAGGCGAATTGGTTTTCGATCTGCCCACCACTTCGCCCGACTATGGCAAGCGTGTGGCCGGATATTATTTCTGGGTTTTTCCAAACATGATGTTCAATTTTTATCCGTGGGGGCTATCCGTCAATATTATCAGGCCGATGTCGCACAAGAAAACGAAAGTTTCATTCCTTTCCTATGTTTGGGACGAAAGCAAACTACGGCAAGGGGCCGGTGGCGATTTGCACAAAGTTGAATTGGAAGACGAAGAAATTGTGCAAAACGTGCAGCGCGGAATCCGGTCACGATTTTATTCCCACGGCCGATATTCAGTAACGCGCGAAATGGGCACACATCATTTTCATAGGCTCATTGCGGAATTTATGGGCAATTAAAAATATTAATTGAAGCGGGTGCATTTCAAAATGTCGCGGCTGATATTCGTGGGTATTAGACCTCCAAGGTTTTAAAAACCTTGGAGGTCTTGTTGAAATGGTGAGTCTTTTTAAATTGCAACCATTGACACGTTGGCAATTGACAAAATGGTGATAAATTGAAACTACATACAACTAAAAACAATATGGCCATCAACCGAAGATTATTTATCAAACAAATTGGGATAGGTTCTTTAAGCCTAAGCTTTGCCCCTGCTGTTGCAAACAATTTTTCTTCTTCAACTATTTTAGGATCAGGCCTTCCCCGCAGCACACCAGAACTTCAGGGAATGTCTTCAGCAGCTATATCATCATTTCTCGATGCCATAGAAAAAAGTGGCATCCAGTTTCATAGCCTGATGATTGTGCGCAACGGAAACGTGGTAACGGAAGGATGGTGGGCACCTTATGCTGCGCCTCTCAAGCACACCCTGTATTCGTTGAGCAAAAGTTTTACATCGTCCGCAGTTGGCTTTGCTGTAACCGAAGGCAAAATGAGTTTGGATGCCTCCGTGCTTTCTTTTTTTCCTGACGACAAGCCTACCGAAGTAAGTGCCAACCTCGCAGCCATGAAAGTAAAACATTTGTTGAGCATGGCCACCGGCCACGACAAAGACACCACGGCTGCCTTACGCGAGTCGCCCGATACGATGACCTGGGCAAGGAAATTCTTTCTTCTACCCGTAGAGCACGAACCGGGCACTCATTTTCTCTACAACACAGGAGCCACGTACATGTGCTCGGCCATTGTGCAAAAAGTAACTGGGCAAAATGTGCTGGACTATCTGAAGCCGCGATTGTTTGAACCATTGAGCATTGAAGGCATGGACTGGGAAATGAATTCGGAAGGGGTTGCTGTTGGCGGTTATGGCTTGCGCGTGAGAACAGAAGACATTGCCAAGTTTGGATTGCTCTATCTGCAAAAAGGTATGTGGAACGGGAAACAAATATTGCCCGCATCGTGGATTGAAGAGGCAACCTCATCGCACATAGACAACAGTCCTGCAAAACCAACCCGGCCCAACGCAGAAAATGATTGGGCCCAAGGTTATGGTTATCAATTTTGGCGGTGCACACATGGGGCCGTAAGGGGCGATGGTGCATTTGGGCAGTTCTGCATTTTGATGCCCGAGCAAAATGCCATAGTGGCCATCACCAGCGAGAGTTTTGATTTGCAAGGCTCGATGAAATTAATTTGGAACCATTTGCTTCCGGCTTTCAATCCGCAAACCAAAAGCACAACCACTACTTCTTTGCCAAGTCGGTTGAGCAAGTTGGCCATCACGCTTCCACAAGCCGGCAAGACATCGCCCATTGCCTCAAGGATTTCGGACAAAATATTTGTGCTCAACAAAAATGATTTTAATGCGAAGTCGGTTTCGTTTCAGTTCAATGCCGATCATACATGGGTCACTTTTAATGATGACCGTGGTGAACGAAAAATAAAATGCGGGATAAATTCGTGGTTGATTGAAAAAGATTTCAAAGCACAAACCCTCTTTCCCTTGAAAAACCGCCCAGTGGTTTCCACTCCTCTGGCTGCGTCCGTTACCTGGACTGATAACAATACATTGGTGATGTCTTTGCGCTACACAGAAACCGCTCATGGCGATCAAATCACTTTCAGTTTTGAATCGGATAATGTGGCCATTAAGTTTTTGAACAGTGTGGCAAAGGGGAACCCGAATACTGCGGAGGCACGGGCATTTATTCTTGGATCGCTGGGGTAATTAGAATCATAAATTCTTATGTGCCCCAGCTGGGCAGCTTGTATGTAGAAAATATTTCTTTGTCAGCGATATTTGTCCCAGCGGGCAACCTAATTTAAAAATTTATAAGATGGCCATATTGAATTTTACGATAGCGATTACAGATTGCCCGCTGGGACAAATACCCGAAACTCTATTCTCCAAACAGGTTACGCCTCTGGCGTAATATTCTTAAGTTAACGACTATGGTGAGGACACTAACCAAGGCAGCAGTTTTCAGTTCACTAAAATAACTTCCCACCCTTTCCGTCCATTGAACTGAATAGCCATGAAAATCATTAAGAGAATTCTTATAACATCGGCTATTGTCGTCCTGTCAATTGCCCTACTTACAAATCTATTTATGCAACAAAAAACCTTTGGCAAATTGCCTTCCGAAAAACGCCTTG
>JANOQB010000189.1:0-7243 GCA_031422215.1 Cytophagales bacterium
TACTTTTTCTTTCGGAGGTCTCCTATGCCAATACGAAGCGAGTATCGAACCTGTGATGTTCATCAACGGCCCGAACACAGCAGGTGCCAAACCAACGGTTGCGATTTTCCCCATCTCTTTTGCTATGCCCGATGCGAGGCCACCGTTTTGCATGCCTACTTCAATGGCTACCGTTCGGCAATCGCGTTCGTCCATTTTTAGCATGCGGGCCGACCAATAGCCCAACGTATAGCCTGCGGTGTTGTGGATGAACACCAGCACAATCAATATTAAACCAATCTCTAGCAAACTGTTGCGGCCCGCTGCAGTAATGATGGTGATGATGATACCAATGCCCGCCATGGAGACGATGGGCATGGCCGCATCCAACCACTTTGATTTGCCCTGAAGGAATTTGTTGAACAGCAACCCGGCACCGATGGGGAGGATTATCATTTTGGAAATATCCCACATCATGTTGAGCATGTTGATTTCAACAAACGTTCCGGCCAATAATTTCATCAGCATGGGAGTGACGACCGGGGCAATCAATGTTGTAACTGAAGTAATCGTGATGGAGAGTGCGAGGTTCGCCTTCGCGAGATAGTTCATGACGTTGGAGGCCAACCCACTCGGTGAACAACCGATCAAAATTATTCCGGCTGCAATTTCGGGCTCTAGGCCACTGATGTTTGCCAACACAAAACCCAATAGCGGCATGATGATGAACTGGGCCAACACCCCAATGACAACTGCCTTGGGAGTTTTCACCACAGCCACAAAATCACCTATGCTCATGGAGGTGCCCATGCCAAACATTATTATTTGTATCAAGGGAATAATCAATGCCGTGAGTTTGAACCCGTTGAACTCAACGAAATAACTTGGGAAATACAAAGCGGTGGTCACGCCTGTGAATATCATCATCGAATAAGCAAACCCTTTCAACTGCTCAAAGCCCCGAAACGCAATGGCCCCAAACAAAAAGAAGCCGATGGCAAACAGCCCCGCTGATGCTATGCCGGATGTGAACGTGATGATGGCTGCCGTAATGAAACAAAGCGCGGCTGCGATGGCGGAAAGTTTGTAGAGGTTCAAGGGGTTTGAGTTATGTGAATGAATATTCAAAAGTAGGCAGTAGGCAGGGCGCAGTAGGCAGTGAGTTTAAGAAATTTTAAGAGTAGTCAGGCGCAGTTGATAGTGAGTCTAAAATAAACTATGAGCGATACTGCCTACCAACTCTTTGCTGCTTTTAAAACTACAGGCGATACTGCCTACTGCTTCCTGCCTACTTCAAAACTATAGCGCAACTGCCTACTGATCCCTGCCTACTGCCTACTTCTCAACTATAAGTCCTATCATGCGATCTCTTCTCGTCCCACTCCTTAGTAGGCGCAAAGTACGTAGAGTCCGTAGCATGGAGGTGTTTTTTCACTTCTTCATCTACCAGTTCGATGCCGAGGCCGGGGGCGGAGAGCGGAACGGGCGCGTAGCCTTTGTCGATCAATTTTCTGCCGTCTGTGGTTTTCACCAATCCTTCCCACCAAGGCAAATCAACCGAGTGATGTTCGAGCGCGAGGAAGTTTTGTGTGGCGGCAGCGCAATGCACGTTGGCCATGAACGAAACGGGTGTGCCTGCCTGGTGCATGGCCATTGCAATACCCTTTTCTTCTGCGTAGTCGCCAATGCGTTTGGTTTCCAAGAGTCCGCCCGAAGAAGAAAGATCGGGGTGGATGATGTCAACGGCATGTCGATCGATCAATGGCTTGAAGTATTCGAGCAAGTAAATATCCTCGCCTGTGAGCGTTGGAGTTTCGAGTGCATCGGTAATTGTTTTATGTTGCTCGGTGTATTGCCACGGCACCATATCTTCCAGCCAGGCAAGTCTATATTTATCAAGTGCTTTGCCAAGGCGGATGCAGTTGTTCAAATCAAAGTGGCCATAGTGATCGGTTGACATGGGTATCTCATAGCCAACCATGCTGCGCACATTGTCAACGATCTTGGCGAGTTCGTCCAATCCCTTTTCAGTAATTTGTATTCCGGTGAAGGGGTGTTTAGTGTTTGCATACGACATGTACCCGCCCTGCCATTGATTGGCTCCTCCATCTTTAAAAATGCTCGGGTTCACAATCGTTCCAGGTATGTCTTTTATCTCGGCAATAGATACATCCATTTTTAGCCAGGTGTAGCCTTGGGTTTCGGTGCGGAATTTTATCAGCTTCAATTGTTCTTCGGGCGATTTTGCTTCTGGCGTATCGGCATAGATCCGTATCGTGTCGCGGTACCGTCCACCTAGCAGCTGCCATGCTGGAACATTGTATGCCTTGCCGCAGATATCCCACAGTGCCATTTCAACTGCGCACACACCACCCGCTTGGCGCGCTTGGCCACCAAATTGTTTTATGATTTTAAAAATCTTTTCCACGTTGCACGGGTTCTCCCCCAGTATGCGGCTTTTGAGCATGAGTGCATAGCGCGGGTCGGCACCATCGCGCACTTCGCCCAATCCATAAATTCCCTGGTTGGTATCAATGCGTATGATAGCGGTCCTTCCCAAAACAGTGGTAACGCAATAGCGCAGATCAGTGATTTTTAAATCGGATGGTGCCGATGCCTTTTGAACTTTCGAAGTGGTTTGAGCCATCGAGTCTTCAAAGGACAATCCTGCGAGCGTGGTCAATGCCATTCCACCAAGGGCAGTTTTCTTGAGGAAGCTGCGCCTGTTGTTGGTGGTACTCGGGCTATCAATTTCAGCTTGGCGAGCAAGTGCTGCCGCGGCCTCACGCTCTTTGTTTTGTTTGGCGATTTGTTGAATGATGCTTTTCATAATGGTGTTGGTTAAGTTAAGGTAGAAAAAAGTAGGCAGGAAGCAGGAAGCAGTAGGCAGTTTCTGGCGACACTCACCTTTTGTTTTTTTTTGTGATTATGTTTTTAAATATTCATTCGTTTCCTTTCATGTCTTTGACATTTGATCCGTATAGAATTAAAAGTAGGAATAGGATTCGGCAGTACTGCCTACTACAACCTGCCTACTGCCTACTTCTAATAATTACGGCTTTTCAAATAGTCATCAAGCTCCTTTTTCGACATGGGCAATTTACCTGGATATTTATTGAGCCAGTCGAGGAAATCCTTTTTGATGGCCTCCGTCCACTCGCTGTCTATCTCGCCTGCCAAATATTTTTTCTCACGCAGGCGCAGGTGCCCGAACTCATCGCGCAGGGCGGTGACTTCGGATGTGATCACGAGTTCTTCCACTAAATGCGCTGGAATAAAAACTGTTCCATATTTTTTTGCCAGCACCACATCGCCCGGCAGCACGGTTGCGCGGCCAATGCGGATGGGCGAGTTGATGGTTGTCAACATCATCTGATCTATGTACGATGGATCTTGGCCTTTTACCCAGGCATTAAAACCCTTTATTTCATTGAGCCCTTCCACATCGCGCACCGAGCCATAAAAAATTACACCGCGTTGCGATTTGGCGTAAATGGAATTGCCGAGGTTGTCGCCAATCAAAGTACCACCGGCCATCTTGCCGTAACTGTCGGCCACATATACATCGCCAGGGGTGAGCACATCAATGGGCCACGAGTTGGTGCCGCCTTTTTGTGCGCGGTTTTCGAGTTTGCCTTGCTCCTTAACATAGTTCTGCAAGTCGGGCCTTAGCGGGATGTACTGTGCGGTAACCACCCGCCCCGTCATGGCACTGTCGGGCAACATGATTTCCCAATTGCCTTCGTATTGATTGTGGTAGCCTTTGTTGCGCAGCACGCCCCATGCTTCTTCCATGGAAATGTTTTTCAAGCGGGCGAGTATGGCATCCGAAACTTTGGGGCGGCCATCGGGCATACGCTCGCCTTTCCATTCGGAGGTGAGGGCTTTGATGTATTCGGGGGATGAGCCTACGCGCTGGGCGAGGCAGTTGAATGATCCCACCATGATGAGAAGAACAATGGTTGTATGTTTTATCATTTTATGAAAAAAGGTTAGGTGATAATTTCGTTCGTTACGGGTTTCGTCTTTTGATTTATCTGGTGGATGAAGATACACGTTTCTTGATTTGATGCTGATCCGCATGCACAGCAATTTTTCCGGTCAAAAAAAGTGATCAAATAGGATGGGCAACCTGATTGGGTTGCCCATCGCTTTTGAATGGAATCAAATTATTTAGCCCACCAAACTTTGGTTGCTAAAACATCTGGCCCTCCCAATTTGGAAACAGCATTGGTAACGTTTTCAGCATTCACTAATTTCTCAGCATCCGGATACGTGAGCCGCTCAATAAATGATCCGGGTACCTGACTTCCTGAAAATGGATTAGGTGCAAGCCCAGGAAAACCAATCCTTCTGAAATTAGCCCATGCTTCAGGTCCATTAAGGAATGAGGCTACCCAATATTGATATCCAATCTGGGGAAGGGCCGCAGCGAGCGATCCATTTGCAAGAGTACCTTCAGCACCAGCGGCATAGGTATCCCTGGCACCAGCGGGAATCGCACACCCTGGATCATAGGATACCATTTGATCCATGTGAGCAATTATTCCACTCCTGAAAAAAGTGGGAGCACTGGCCGTAGTAAGTCCTGCAAAACCTCTCATAGCAGCTTCTGCAAGCAAAAGATTTGTTTGTGCTGCAGTAACCAAAAACAAGGGTGAAGTCCTTTTTACCATCCGGTTTCTATCCACCTGACTGTAGCTAAACCGATTGCCTGTGCGGGGTGCAGCCGGATTTCCATACAATCCACCGGCAGGGAGCAAAGCACCTGACGCATCTGCAGTCGCATCCGTGCTTCCAATGGGAGTGCCAAACTGGTTTGCAGGATCTTTGCTGCCATTGGCAAAACTGTTGGCTGTTTGATCTCCCCCACTTCTGGCACCTCCATAGCGAATGGCAATGGCAGTTAAACGTGGATCAACAACCGTTGTATTGCCCACATTGCCGGGTGTTCCTTTCAAGGCATTTACAAAAGGTTCGGCTAAGTAGAAGTTAGCTGCCTCTCCTCCGTTTACCGTATTTCCCAATCCATTTACAAAGTTGGCATCGTGCCTAATGATTGCATTGTCGGCATTGGATACGATCAGATTATTGGCAGCATTTCCGCCAACGGCAGCCGTTACGGTAGCAGCCGCTTTTGCAGGATCCGCTTTGGTCAATCGCATGCCAGCCCTAAGCAAAAGTGAATTTCCGAATTTCTTCCATTTTGCAACATCACCAGCGTATAACGCATCACCCGTTTCAACCTTTCCGGCAACACCCAATGCGGCTACTGCTTGCGTTAGTTCATCAATTAATTTGGGATAGATGGCTTGCTGGGTTTCATAGGCAGGGAAAAATTTCTGGGCTGTGTATCCACCACCTGCTTCTGTATAAGGAATATCTCCATACGTATCGGTAAGTACCATAAACGCATTGGCTTGAACAATCCTCGCCATTTGATATAGGTTGGCCCTGGCTGCATCATCCTTGGTGGTTGTGATCACATCATTGGTGTATTTAATTACATTTTGGAAATAGTTATTCCAGTTCAATGGCGTGTTATTGACAACCACTTTGTTAAAATTCCCGCCTTCCAAAACACCTGTGTTGGTGGCAATCCATTGTTGTACGATGGCTTCATCATAAACAAGGTTGGCGGTTGGGCTAGATGAAATTATGGCGTTGTTGAGAATAAAAACAGGATCCAGAGATATGGCCCCGCTTTTACTCGTATTCAGTTCATCAAATCCTTCATCGCAAGCCGTTGTGATAAGCGTGAGCGACAGGGCCAGTATAAATATGTTTATTGTCTTTTTCATTTTCAGTCGGATTAAAATTTAACATTCAAATTGAAGCCTATGCTCCTTGTTGTGGGAACCGTAGGAGACTCCATTCCGATAACGTTGTCAGAACTGTAACCAAAGGCTTCCGGATCTATATTGTCAGCCCATTTCTTTAGCATGAACACATTATTGGCGACAACGCTTAACTTCAGGCCCTTGACGGGGAAAGATTCTTTAAGAAACTTTGTGAAGTCATAACCTAGGTTTATTTGGCGGAACTTCCAATAGCCTGCATCGTAAATAACTGGCTCAATCAAGGCCCTTGCCCTAACTACAGAGAAATAATCCTCATTGGTTGCCCCCACCGCATTTGGTTCACCGAGTTCGTTCACGCCAACACCTACCACTCTGCCGCGATCACCGCCATTGACAATCGGCCCTCCTTCCCTTCCTTCAAGGGTTGCCTTATGAAGGCCATGGCGCATGGCGTTGAAATTTGTACCCGACAATAATTTTCCGCCCAATTTGAAGTCAATCAGGAATGAAAGCATGATACCTTTATAATTAACCGAGTTGGTAAAACCTCCTACCCACCTTGGCAATGCGCTTCCAAAGATCAAGTTGCTGGTAGTTAAAGGAAGCCCATCGGTACCAAAAACAATCTGGCCATCCGCGCTTCTCCGGTAACCATTTCCAACAATTTGTCCCATTTCTTCTCCAACAATCTGTTGCAAAAAGCCATTGAACACGTGGTTTCCAACCGTAATCCTTTCCCCGTCTGTTGAGGTCAATAGGCTTAGCACTTTGGTTATGTTGTATGCTCCATTAAAGGTAAAGTCCCATTGAAAATCAGTGGTTTTAACCGGTATAACATTGATCATCATTTCAAGACCCTTGTTTTCGCTTTGACCGCTGTTGATACGCGTATTGGTAAAACCGGAGGCATTGGAGATTTGTGCATTTACTATCTGGTCGGATGTAAGTTTACGATAGGCTGCAAAATCAACGCCTAATCGTCCGTCAAGCATTCTCAGTTCCAAACCCACCTCGGTTTCTGCAATGCTCATTGGTTTCAGGTTTGCATTCGGTACAACGGTGCCGGTACTGCCCACAGGCTGTCCTGCAAAGGGTGCAGCACTGGTACTATAAAACAGTTTGTCAGCATAGGGCGGCACATCGGTATCACTACCCGCCTCTGCATAGGCAACTCTCAGTTTTCCAAAATCCAACCACGATGGCAAGTCAAATGATTCGGAGAAAACATAACTTAAAGAAACCGATGGGTATAATATGCTGCGGTTATCCTTTGACAAGGTTGAGAACCAGTCGTTCCTTGCTGTTGCGTTTAAGTAAAGAAACTGTTTGTAGTTAACTTCCGCTGAACCATAGAGTGAGTTCACTTGTCTTTCCGAAAGATCATATATGGGATCTTTTAATCGTCCATTCTGCACCGTGTAAAGACCTTTAACAATGAAGTCTGTTACCTGAACACTGTTTAA
>JANOQB010000190.1:0-4325 GCA_031422215.1 Cytophagales bacterium
CTAGAGTGGATGCCCACCGTGATCGTGCTGGCAGATCTAGTTGTAACCGTGATTGCCTGGGGAATAAAAGTGGATGTGGTGATCGTGCCGTTGACTGCGATGGAACTGTGGCGCGATAAACTAGCAGACCAAACACCGGTAAAACTTATTCCTTACAATCCAAAAGAGGATCCCATGGACATTGCTTTTTTTTTCCTGTCAACATCGAAGGCAACGGCAGTAAACTGTTTGCTCAGCCGCGAGGAAGAATTAAAAAAAATTGATCCTTTTTCAAGTCTTGATGTGGACGCATTTTTTGATAACACGCGGTGGGCCTGGATAAAGAAGGGCCATTTTGAAAAATGGTTACCCACAGGTGCCACGCTTTATGTGTTGCCCGAAGAAAGAAAAAACGAGTTCGAAGGATTTTCTTCCGGCAGTTATATGGTCAAGCAGGATGGGATTGTCACCTTGAATTCTCCTCTATCTTTTTGGGTGGGAGAGAAGTTAAGTTAGTGGTGTGGAGGGGGACAGACTTATTAACTCCGTGAGCAGGGAAACCCCTTTTAAGAATAGTAATTTTGGCTTTGGACCAATCCCCTTGGACTAACCCCAATGTTGAACCACATAGGTACATAGACTTTCACATAGGCGTTGGGCTTATTTACTATGTGGGTACTTCTACCTTGCCTGCCGGCTAGGCAGGTGTGGTCTATGTTCTATGTGGTTCAATTTGTCGTGGGCAGAATACGCAACAACATTCAGGGTAGAACCAATGTCATAGAGCCAATATTTTTGCTGATTTTCTTAAAAACGATTTCCCTGACTCCGTGACTTTCGTCATCCTACCAACAAACCAAAATGACTATATTGCCTCACATTATTTATGGAAGGAATAAAGGACACAATATTTAAATTTTTGCGGTTGGATAACCTGATGGACAACCTAACGGGTTATGTGGAGGCGCGTGTCGAATTGCTTAAAATCGAAATCCGCGAAGACGTAGCCAAGGTGCTTGTCAAAGCCATCGTGGTGATTATCGTTGCATTTTTGACAATCACTTTTCTGTTGTTCTTAAGTATAGGCCTGGCTCATTATCTGAATACATTTTTTCAACAAGCCTATATGGGCTATTGGATCGTGGCTTCCCTTTACGGGGTGCCTTGCCTGATTTTTTTGTTG
Organism: Cytophagales bacterium; assembly: GCA_031422215.1. GTDB lineage: Bacteria > Bacteroidota > Bacteroidia > Cytophagales > Cyclobacteriaceae > ELB16-189. The sequence continues at coordinate 1,163 of JANOQB010000190.1, forward strand.
TTCAGAAAGAGTATTGGGCATTGGATGGAAACACATTTGACAAAAATGATCAAAAGTAAAAAAAAGTAAATCATGGATTTGTTAGAGAACCAAGACCCGGAGAAGAAGAAACTCGTTGAAGCTAGCGACCGCCATAAGCATGAGATTGAAAAGGAAGTGAAGGCTATGGCCGACAAAACTGAGCGTACTCTTAAAAACGCATTGATCATTGGCGGGGCACTCGCACTAACGTATTTGGTGGTGAGCCAGCTTAGTGGCTCCAAGGAGAAGAAAAGAAAAAAGGCAAAAGCAATCCATAACGGAAAAGAAGAGGCACCTGCAACCGAACAGGAGGAACCTATCGAAACAAATTCACCGCCTTCATTTTTATCGCAATTAGGTGAGCGTGTGGCTACACAGGCCACGGTGATGTTGCTGGACATTGCAAAAGAAAAGTTAGCAGATTATCTAAGCAAGAGAAAGCAACATGAAAATCCTTGATACCCTTTACACGCGGCATGAGGCAGGCAAAAAAAGCATTGCCGTGTTGGTGGACCCCGACAAAATAGACGACCCGGCACGCCTGCACAACCTGCTTAGGCTGGCCAATGAAAATTGTGTCGATTATTTTTTTGTGGGCGGAAGCCTGATCACCACCACCAACCTTACCGATGTTGTAAAGCAAATAAAAGAAACCGTTTCGATACCTGTCATTTTGTTTCCGGGCAGTTCGCTCCAAATCGATTCCTCTGCGGACGCGATATTGTTTCTGTCCCTTATCTCTGGTCGCAACCCCGACCTGCTGATAGGCCAGCATGTATTGGCCGCACCTATTTTAAAAAACAGCAACCTCGAAGTAATGCCCACCGGATATATTCTCATCAATTCCGGGCGCACAACTTCGGTGGCATACATCAGCAACACCACACCCATACCCGAAGATAAATATTCGTTGGCGGCCTGCACGGCATTGGCTGGTGAAATGCTGGGGCTGAAATTGATTTATCTGGATGCGGGAAGTGGGGCCGAACGCGAAATCAATGTGAAGATGATAAACACCGTGCGCAAGGCAGTGAACATTCCTCTCATGGTAGGCGGAGGGATCAATACCAGTCAGAAAGCTATCACTGCCCTGGAAGCAGGTGCCGATTTGATTGTGATTGGCAATGCGTTGGAAAAAAATCCTGACCTGCTCATCGAGATCAGCGACAAAGTGTATGACTGGAACCAAACCATTGAAGCAAGTAAAACTGCCAAGCGATAATTCATCGCTCCCCTACCCACTCACATTCTCCAACACCACTGCGTAGCCTTGCCCTCGCGTTGGAGTTGGTCGCCTTACCAACTCTTCTCAAATCTTAATTATTCCCCTCTCGCCATTGTTGGTGTTCTTTACCAACAAAAAAGATGAGTTGCTAGCATGCTGGTGAAGAGCAGCAACAGGGGCGAGTAAATCAAAGAGGATATTTCAAAGGCGCATAAACCCTGCATAAACCCACAGGCTGTAGGCGGATATATGCACCTTTTGGTATATTGAGGTGCGGATGGGCACTAGTTATGGGCAAGCGGGTGACGACCAACAACAAGACAGCAAATAATAAATGACAAAGGAAAAAGTTAAATATGTTTTAATGGCATTCGGACTGCTCGACCTTTTTGGTTTCTATAGGGCATATGAGAACGGATTGAATATATTATTAACTGGACTTTGGGGAGACCTAAAAATGGGTGGCCTTACTGACATAATTTTCACCGCTATAATGACATTGAATTCAATTTTAGTGTTGTCCTTAATTCTTTCGGGACTGCTTAGCCTTTTCAAACCAAGAGTAAGTTTTCTTGTCTATTATTTTCAATTTCCACTTAGACTAATATTCCTGACACTGACATTTGGATTTATCCTTCGACTACCAGGTTTACAAATTGACTCATGGACATACAAATTCATACTAGCTTTTGTAGTTGGACTTGAGATATTTCGACTCATTTTTACAATCACGACAAAGAAAAAATATTTCGGGACACCAGAGACCGCCAGCCCATAACAGTGTGTATAAAACATAGCGCTAGTTCGGTGTTGCATTGTAGTTTTCGTTTCTTAATTTCGTTCGGTGTCGTGGGACAAAACGCAGCAGGTCGCTAAAGCCATTCCTTCGTCATTTGGCTTTAGCTCCTAGACCGCGCTACGTTTTATACACCAACGCTGCCTTTGATTGGTTTTCTTCACTAACAATAAAGATGAGATGACAGTAAGTCGGTGAAGAACAAGAACATGGGCGAGAGTGCATTGAGGCAAGTAAAATTGCCAAGCGATAAATTCTACCCATTCACATTCTCCAACACCACCGCGTAGCCTTGCCCCACGCCCACGCACATGGTGGCCAATGCAAATTTCTTTTTTTGTCTTTGAAGTTCCACGGCCGCGCTATACACAATGCGGGCACCGCTCATGCCCAGCGGATGACCCAACGCAATAGCCCCACCGTTGGGGTTTATCCGCGCATCGTCCTCTTTCAATCCCAGCTCGCGTATGCACGCTATACTTTGCACAGCAAACGCCTCGTTCAGTTCTATCACGTCAATATCCTGTAATGTTATCCCTGCTTTTGCCAACGCTTTTTTGGTGGCTTCCACGGGGCCTATGCCCATAATGCGTGGTTCGCAACCCGTAACGGCACTGCTGATGATTTTTGCTTTTGGTTTGAGGTTGTATTTTTTTATGGCCGCTTCAGATGCAATCAGCAAGGCAGCGGCCCCATCGTTCAATCCTGAAGAATTGCCTGCCGTTACTGTTCCCTGCCCGTCCTGAAGGCGGGCGCTTTCCTTTTTGAATGCCGCTTTCAGTTTGCTCAAACCATCGGGCGTAGTATTAGGTTTCATAAACTCATCGTGCTCAAACAAACTCACTTCACCTTTCTTTCCATGTATTTCAACCGGAACGATTTCCTCGGCCAGCCGTCCGCTTGATTTTGCTTTCGCTGCTTTCATCTGCGAACGAAATGCAAAAGCATCCTGCTCTTCGCGACTGATGCGAAAAAGTTCTGCAAGGTTTTCTGCTGTTGCGCCCATCGCCTCGGTGCCATACATCTTTTGCATCAGCGGGTTGATAAAACGCCAGCCAAAACTACTGTCGAACATTTGTGCATCGTTGCCAAAAGGCTTGCTGGATTTTGACATTACCCAG
>JANOQB010000191.1:0-3398 GCA_031422215.1 Cytophagales bacterium
CCTGCGCATGGAAGGCCGCGAGGTCTTCAAGCATGCCGTCGGAATGATTACCGACGTGATCGTGGATGCTTTCGAGGCAACGGGAACCACGGCCGACGATATCGACTGGCTGGTTCCGCATCAGGCCAACAAGCGCATTATAGATGCCACTGCCAGCCGTGTGGGCATCAGCGAAGATAGAGTGATGATGAACATTGAGCGTTACGGCAACACCACGGCAGGCACTATCCCGTTGCTGCTTTGGGATTACGAAAAGAAATTGAAGAAGGGTGATAATCTTATCCTCGCTGCGTTTGGTGGAGGATTTACCTGGGGTGCGGTGTATGTAAAATGGGCGTACGATACCAAGTGACCAACCAACATAATAAAATTGTATTTAATTAATTCATTTGTAATTTAAAGCATAATTTATGGCTACAGTCTCCGATTTAAGTAAAGGAAATTATATTCGATATAATGGTGAAGTGGTGCAAATCGAAGAACTGCAACATCGCACACCCGGCAACCTGCGGGCCTTTTATCAAGTGAAGATGAGAAGTGTGCGAACGGGAAAAATTGTAGAAAACCGTTTTCGTCCGGGTGATGCGGTTGACCAACTGCGGGTTGAAACCAAAGAATACCAATACCTGTACAAAGATGGCGATAGCTTGGTGTGCATGGACAACGATACGTTCGAGCAAGTCTATTTGGACAAAGTATTGTTGGGCGATTCTGTCAATTATATCAAAGAAGGCGTAACCCTTTTGATCGCTTTTGAAAATGGAACGAACCCCATCACAGCAGAACCTCCGGCCCACGTGGTGGTGAACGTAACCTACACAGAACCGGGTGTGCAAGGCGACACAGCCACGCGCACCTTGAAGATTGCCACCATCGAAACAGGTGCTGAAATACGCGTGCCCCTGTTTGTGAACACTGGCGACAACATAAAAATAAAAACCGGCTCCGGTGAATATGTAGAACGAGTCAAATAATAAAATGGCTTCAAAAAAAACAACCGCTCTAAAAGGTAATGGAAAATCCACTGCTTCTTCCAGCGCACTTACTGAACCAAAAAAACAAACTGAAATGAAACCTTCCGAAATCAGGGACCTGATTGACTTCATTGCACAATCAGGATTGAATGAGGTTGACATCGAAACCAAAGAACTCAAGCTTCATGTAAAGCGCGAGCCCGATCAAAAAGTAATGAAGGCATCGGCTCCCGTGCTGGCAGCGGCCCCGGTGGCCATAGCTGCCGCACCTGCCCCCGCAGCACTACCGCCAAAAACAGAAAGACCTGTGGTGGCTTCGCAAACTACGGTGGAAATAAAATCGCCCATGATCGGCACCTTCTACCGGTCATCCAATCCTGACACGCCTCCCTTCGTTTCGGTTGGGGATAAAGTAACCAAAGGACAAATCGTGGGCATGATTGAGGCCATGAAATTGTTCAACGAAATTGAGTCCGAGTTTTCGGGCACCATCGTGAAAGTAATGATTGAGAACTCTTCACCCGTGGAATACGATCAAGTACTTTTTGTGGTAGAGCCAGACTAATCCAATGTATGATTTTAGATTTTAGATTTAACCAAAATCTCAAATCTCATATCTTAAATCTCATTATCTTAAATCTAAAATTGAGATCATGTTTAAAAAAATATTGATAGCCAACCGCGGAGAAATTGCATTGCGCGTAATCCGCACCTGCAAAGAAATGGACATCAAAACGGTGGCCGTTTATTCTACTGCCGATCGCGAGAGCCTTCACGTTCGATTTGCCGATGAAGCGGTGTGCATCGGTGCGCCCCCCAGCAAGGAATCCTACTTGAACATTCCGCGCATTATTTCGGCAGCGGAGATCACCAATGCCGATGCCATCCACCCGGGCTATGGGTTCCTTTCGGAAAACGCAGAGTTCTCGAGCGTGTGCCACGAGTATGGAATAAAATTTATCGGCCCCTCTCCGGAAATGATCAGGTTAATGGGCGACAAGATCACCGCCAAAGACACTATGAAAAAAGCAGGCGTTCCCTGCATCCCCGGCTCCGATGGATTGTTGGAATCCATTGAAGAGGGGATGAGGCTGGCGAAGGAAATGAAATACCCTGTGATCGTAAAAGCAACGGCCGGTGGTGGCGGCAAAGGCATGCGCATCATCAACGATGAATCGGAATTTAAAAAGGCCTGGGACGATGCCAAGCGCGAATCAGCTGCTGCGTTTGGAAATGACGGACTGTATCTCGAAAAATTTGTTGAAGAGCCGCGCCATATAGAAATACAAGTGGTGGGAGACCAATACGGAAAGGTGTGCCATCTTTCCGAACGCGACTGCTCCATTCAAAGACGCCATCAAAAGTTGGTGGAGGAAACACCTTCACCGGTGGTAACCCAGGAATTGCGCGAGCGCATGGGCGAGGCAGCCATCAAAGGAGCCAAAGCGATAAACTACGAAGGTGCAGGCACCATCGAATTCTTGGTGGACAAGCATGGTGATTTTTATTTCATGGAGATGAACACGCGCATACAGGTGGAACATCCCATCACCGAAGAAGTGACCAACTATGATTTGATAAAAGAACAAATAAAAGTAGCGGCCGGTGTGCCTATATCGGGTACAAACTATTACCCCAACTTGTTTGCCATGGAGTGCCGCATCAATGCCGAAGACCCCGCCAATGGGTTCCGCCCATCGCCCGGAAAAATAATTAACCTGCACAAGCCCGGTGGCCACGGGGTGCGCATCGACAGCCACGTGTATGCAGGCTATACCATCCCATCCAACTACGACTCGATGATCGGCAAACTTATTGTAACGGGGCAATCGCGTGAGGAAGTGATCACCCGCATGAAGCGCGCCCTCAGCGAATTTATCATTGAAGGTGTGAAGACCACGATCCCCTTCCACCTGAAGCTGATGGACAACGCCATCTTCCGCTCCGGAAAATTCACAACCAAATTTTTGGAAACATCCTTTGATTTTTCGGAGTTGAAATAGCGATCCATGCACATGACTTAAAAACAGAAGGCCCTCGTGTGAGGGTTTTTTTTTATGCACTTCATTCTTGATTCGATATTCATTATTCAACATTCGATATTCAAATTTGAATTTCTGGCTTGCGCGGGTTAGATGTTGCTGAAGGGATACACTGACACCTCGTCCTAAGATTAGACTATGTAAGTGAGTATGGCCAACAATTATTAGTGGATATATGCTCGATTTGTTAATTTGGATGGATATATTGGGATGTTGTGAGGCAATTGCATAAAGTAGGAACAAGAACAATTAACATTTAAGATTATGAAGCTAGAGAAAATTTTAGAGCACTTAAACTCATTTGAGAAGAATTTTTAAGCTCCCCATTTTTAGGACAGCATCAATTTAGACAATATCATTAATAATTGTTGTTATATCCGGT
>JANOQB010000192.1:0-3021 GCA_031422215.1 Cytophagales bacterium
CCAACAAAAAAAATGCGTGGTTTGTAGAGTACATTGAATCCATCCGGCCAGAAGAAATTTTTCCCGGTGTGATTGCGCTCATTCAGTCGCTGCGCGATAGAGGAATCAAAGTAGGATTAGCCTCCAGCAGTAAAAACGCACCGCGCGTGATAGAGCTATTAAAAATCGGAAACTTGTTTGATGCGATGGTGGATGGCACCATGATTGCCCACACCAAGCCACACCCCGAAATATTTTTATTGGCCGCCTCTCAATTAAACACAAAACCTTCGGAGTGCCTTGTGTTTGAGGATGCCGAAGCTGGCGTTGAAGCTGCATTGGCCGCAGGAATGAAATGTGTGGGCGTGGGCTCGCCTTCGCAGTTGCATAAAGCAACCAAAGTGATTGCAAAAACTGGGGATTTTAAAATTGAAGACCTAAATTCTAACTCCTAAAATTCAAAACCAAATTCAAATTCAAACTCAAAACCAAACTCCTATATTCTGACTTCTAAGCTCAAGCTCAAATTCAAAACCTATAACTACTAACTACTATCTCCTATCTCCTTTCCTCTAACTCCCATCATCATGAAACAATACCTAAAACAAGACCCGTGGAAAATCATTGAAGAAGGATTGAACCCTCACTACAACAAAATTTCTGAAAGTGTTTTCAGCCTCGGCAATGGTCGCATGGGGCAGCGCGCTACTTTTGAAGAGGAATATTCTGGTGAAACCCATCAGGGCAGCTATGTGGCTGGTGTGTATTATCCTGATAAAACACGCGTGGGCTGGTGGAAGAATGGCTACCCCGAATATTTTGCGAAAGTGTTGAACGCGCCTAGTTGGATAGACATAAAAATAAAAATTGGCGGGCAAACACTCGACCTTGCTCAATGCAAAGTTGAAAACTTTGTGCGTGTGCTCGATATGAAAACAGGCTTGCTGCACCGGACTTTTACAGCCTCTCTGCCCGATGGCAAAAAAGTTTCCGTGGATGCCAAACGCTTTTGCTCTATGGCCGATGGTGAACTTGGTGCCATCCGATATCAAATCACAGCGTTGGATTTTTCCAGTGAAATTGCGATCACACTTTCTGTCGATGCCGATGTGGTGAACAAGGACTCAAACTACGATGAAAAATTCTGGGACGAAGTGCATAAGGAATCCCAGCCTGGCTCGGCTTTGGTCGTAGCCCAAACACGTAAAACATTTTTTCATGTGGCCACTGGCATGACTTATAAAATTGAGTTGGGCGGAAATACCGTACCCTCAAAAGTGAACACCAACACGCGCGAAAAATATGCCGACAATGTTGCAACAACAGAGTTGAAGCAGAGCGTGCCCTTGGTAATCTATAAGTATGCAGCCGTCTTGTCGTCAGAAAATCATCCAAAAGAAAAATTGGTTGAGAAGGCCAAAGCTAAGTTGAATGAAGCATTGGAAACTGGTTTTGATTCACTATTTGAAAAGCACGCGAAGATATGGGCTCACAAATGGGAAGAGTGCGACATCACCATTGATGGCGACATAGCGGCACAGCAAGGCATCCGTTTTAATATTTTTCAATTGACCCAAACCTATACAGGTGAAGATCAACGTTTGAACATTGGGCCAAAAGGTTTTACAGGCGAAAAATATGGAGGCAGTACATATTGGGACACGGAAGCTTATTGTCTTCCCTTTTTTCTCAGCACTGCCGAGCCCAAGGTGGCGCGCAACCTGCTTATATATAGATATAAACATTTGCAGAAAGCCATTGAGAATGCAGCGAAACTTGGCTTCAAAGATGGAGCTGCATTTTATCCGTTCGTTACCATGAACGGGGAAGAATGCCACAACGAATGGGAGATCACCTTCGAAGAAATCCACCGCACCAGCGCGATGGCCTATGCCATGCGTGACTACATTGAATACACGGATGACAAAGATTACTTCACCGAGTTTGGACTGGAGGTGCTCATTGGCATAGCGCGTTTCTGGACACAACGCGTAAACTGGTCTGCCGACAAAAACAAATATGTGGTGCTTGGCGTAACGGGCCCCAACGAATACGAGAACAACGTAAACAACAATTGGTACACCAACTACCTGGGCGCTTGGACACTTCGCTTTGCACAACAGGCTGTTGATCATGTGAAAGGCAGCAACCCCAAGCGGTATGATGAGATTGTGGCAAAGACAAATTTCAAGGAGAAGGCGGAGACAGAAAAATGGAAAAACATCACGGATAATATGTACTATCCGCACGACCTCAAACGCAAAGTGATTTTGCAACAGGATGGTTTTCTGGACAAAGAACTCATGCGGGCGAGCGATTTGAAACCGGAAGATCGCCCGCTCAACCAAAAGTGGAGTTGGGACCGCATCTTGCGCTCGTGCTTTATCAAGCAAGCCGATGTGCTGCAAGGTTTGTTTTTATTTGAAGATGACTTTGACCTGGATACCATCCGAAGAAATTTTGACTTCTATGAGCCAATGACCGTGCACGAATCATCACTCTCCCCGTGTGTGCACGTTATACTCGCCAGCAAGTTGGGATATACTGAACAGGCGTATAAATTCTATCTGCGCACCGCGCGCCTCGACCTGGACGATTACAACAACGACACTGAAGAAGGTTGCCACATCACCTCCATGGCCGGCACATGGATGAGTGTGGTGAAAGGGTTTGGTGGAATGCGCGTGCGCAACGGCATGTTGCACTTCACTCCGTTTATTCCCGATCAATGGAAGTCATATTCTTTCCGCATTGAGTTTCGAGGCCGTGTGCTGAAAGTGAAAGTGGCAAGCGACAAAGTAGAAACTGTATTGGAGTCGGGCGCACGGATGGAAGTGATGATGAATGGGAAGAATGTGGAGTTGAAGGTACATTGATTCTACTTTGTTAACTTACTTCCAAGCCCTGAAAGGGCGGCATACACTAAGACAGGGTGAAGCCCTGTCGTTTTAAAGAATGAAGTAGTAGGAAGTCCTGAAAGGGCGGGATAGTTTGCAGGTAAAATTATTCCGCCCTTTCAGGGCTATGCCAACGCGCAGCTTG
>JANOQB010000193.1:0-7058 GCA_031422215.1 Cytophagales bacterium
AGTTTTGGATCGGATGCGGAATCACCGGCAACAGAAGGAGTTTTTTTAAAATCCAATACACATCCTCGGGCGTATGGAAATGTGGCGCGCCTATTGGGAAAATATGTGCGCGATGAAAAAGTGATTCCGATAGAAGAAGCAATCCGAAAGCTTACATCCCTGCCCGCCTCCAATTTGAAAATCAAAAGAAGAGGTTCCCTAGCACAAGGTTTCTATGCCGACCTTGCCATATTTGATGAAGACAAAATTCAAGATCACGCAACGTTTGAAAAACCACATCAATACAGTACAGGCATGGTGCATGTGTTTGTAAATGGCAAACACGTGTTGGAGAACGGAGAACACACGGGAGCCAAGCCGGGAAGGGTGGTGCGGGGGCCGGGGTGGAAAAGGGAAATGAAGTAGCCTAAATTGGTACGGATGGTTCACGCCAAACATTTTTTTTATGTAGTATTATTTTCCTTCCTGACCGGAGCGGTTGGTTTTTCACAAACAAATCCTACAACAAATTCTTCTCCTTTACTTTTTGTGGGAAGCACACCCTGCGACTCTCTGATCAAATCACAACTTGGAATTTCCCCAACCATTAATTGCGAGTTTATTAAATGGGAGTTAACACTTAATGTTTCTTCTTCCACATTTCGCCTGCTGGCCATATACGGGGAATCAAAACCAAATACCAACGGGTTTATGGGTGGTGGCCAAAAGTTTGAGGGCCAAGGGAAGTATATATATCAATTGGCAAAGGACAATCCAAAAACTAAATTGTATTATTTAACAGGGGAAAATTTTAAGTCAGCCATTATTTTAATAGAAATGAATGAATATATCCTCCACTTTGCCGATACCAATAACAATTTCTTGGTTGGGAATGGCGGATGGGGATACGTGTTAAACCGAACTCATCAGTAAAAATCATGAAATCAATTTTTGTTATCGTCTGTATGAGTTTTGCATTTCATGTAAATAATTGTTTTGCTCAATCATCCGCAAGTCAAACACAAATATGGGTTGGTGTATTTGATGGACGAACCCCCTGTATGGATTTGGCAAGCCAACTTAATGAAAGCGTAACCAGCGAGTGCATTAAAATAAAATGGAGGCTTACCCTTTATAAAGATTCTTTAACCAATCAACCTACTACCTACGAATTGATTGGCTTTGTCTATAGAAAGGGTAATCCCCGAAAGGGAGAATGGAAAATTGTTAAGGGAACCAAGAGTGATCCCGATGCCGTAGTTTATCAATTGGACCAACCTGGTGGTGTTCCTTTGTTCTTTCAACGGGGTGACGAGAACATACTCTTCTTCTTAGATCAGGAAAAAGAACTTATGGTTGGAAACAGAGACTTTAGCTTTACATTGAATAGAAAAAAAATTAAAGCCCATCATTATGAAAGCAGATAAAACCAAGGTTGGTAATATTGATACCTATATAGCAAGCTTTCCTGCTGAGACCCAGAAATTATTGAAGCAGATTCGTGAAACCATAAAGGAGGCCGCGCCTGATGCGGAAGAAAAAATGGGGTATGGTATTCCTACATTTACCCTGCAAGGAAACCTTGTTCACTTTGCCAGCTTCAAAAATCACATCGGGTTTTATCCGGCACCTTCGGGCATTGTGGCATTCAGAAAAGAATTAGTGGCCTACAAAAATTCAAAGGGGGCAGTACAATTTCCAATTGACAAAGCCATTCCATTTGGGCTGATCGCAAAAATTGTAAAATTTAGGGTGAAGGAGAATTTGGCAAAAGCGAAAGCCAAAAAAAGCCGTTGACAATTAAGCAATTGACAAAATGAATTCAATGCAATTACACTTGTAGAAATCAATTGTATCCAAAAAAAATTTTGGCTTCACGATTTGTATCTCACGCTCAGCAATGTCATCACCACAAACAGAACGGCCACGGCACCCAATGCCAGCCGCAGAGATTGCCAATCGGCAACGAAGCCAATGATGGGAGGGCCAAATAAAAATCCAGAATAGCCTACCGTAGTTACCATGGCCAAGCCCACACCGGGCGAAAGATTTTTTGTGTTGCCTGCAATGCTGTAGGCGATGGGCACGATGGAAGAAAGGCCTAACCCGGTGATAAACAACCCTGCGATTACGGCAAAAGGATGAATGAACAATAGCGTGACGGTGAGGCCGAGAGTAGAAATCAAACCCAGATAAATCATCAGCATGCGGTCGCCAAATTTAATGCGGGCGGAGTCTCCAAAAAATCTTCCTATAGTCATTGCCAAAGCGAAAGAAGATAAACCAATAGGTGCCAACGCTTTGCTCGCACCTGCAATTTTTTCCATGTAGTTGGTGCTCCAGTCGGCCATGGCACCTTCGCCCAGCATGCAACAAAATGCAATAACACCAATGCTTACCATGGCTGAGTTGGGCAAGCGAAATGCGGGCCCTTCATTTATTTTCTCCTGGGGTTTGTCGTGGATGAGATGATAGCGGGCCCACGCAGCACCGAGCAGGCCGAGCGCAATGATCACACTTAAATGCAGAAATAAGGTGGTCTCCAATTTCACGAAAAGCGCCCCGCAACCTGCACCGGCCACCATGCCAATGCTGAACAGCGCATGGAAAGAAGTCATGATGGGTTTGCTGTGTTGCCGCTCCACCATCACCGCTTGTGCATTCATACTTACATCGAGCATGCCGGCTGTAATGCCCATAATGAAAAAAATAAATGCCAATCCAAAAACGTCAGACATTACTGGCATCAACGGCACAGAGAGACAATAAAGGAATACTGCTGCAATGGTTATCCGCCTGCTTCCATTGCGAATGATAAGCCAACCGGTAAAAGGCATGGCGATCAAGGCCCCTACCGAAGAAGAAAGCAAAACAATTCCCAACGTGCCATTGTCGATTGAAAATATTTCTTGTATGCGCGGAAACCGTGCCGCTAAATTGGCGTGCACAAAACCGTTGATGAAGAATATCAGCTTAACTGCGATGCGGGGAGGGGAGAGTTGGGTCAGCACAGATTATTATAATTACAAGATTGATTCCTTAAAAAAAGATTCAAAAATATTACTTCACGTTTAGCTCTCTAAAAATAGTTATGGGATTTCCGTGGTCATCCATTCCTTGTACTTCAATGGTAAAAAACCCTTTCATATCGGAAGTATAAAAATCAAAAATTGATTCACCACGACTATCTATCTTCGTGTCAGGCTTCCACAAAAGTAGAGTCCGTCTGTCAGGAATACGGCTCTTGACTTGATTTGGGGAATCGTACATAGGAGCGTAAAATTCTTTCCGTGTTTGCATGCCTTCGTAATCAATTGTCAATGCTTTTGCATCCATCACTAACCCACCCAAATCTCCCTGATAGGTTCTGAAGCTGACTATTCCGTTAAAAGTAACTCCGTTCAGATAATACTTTTTTCCAACAACATCTATCTCCTTTATTTTTAATGCATCTAACTCCAGCAACCGGCTGATTGAAAACATAGGCACACCATCCAAGATAGCGAGCGGGGTTCCATCAAGCATATAACCCTCCACCTTGTCGGGCATTTGAAAAACAAATTTTCCTTCCTTTTTGCGCACCCATACTCCAGTTACATATTCCCGAAGTACTTCCTCTAAAACAGGGAAGCGGGTGTAGTCATCCAATTTGTATTGCTCATCCGGCTTTCCGTAAAAAGTTATGCTATCACTTTTATATTCTTGCGATGTAACCTCATTGTAAATTGAATTTGCCTGCATAGCTACACTTCGCTGCATGAGGGCAGGTGCAAAGGCAGGGGATATTAAAATGGGATATTTATTTCTTTGTGCGTGGACTCCAGAAAAAGGACTTATAATTTCGAATTGATACGTACTATCCTTTTGGAAATCGGTTTGAAGGACTATTTTTTTTGGACCTCTGAAATTTCTCATTTCAAACTTGACTTCGCCAAGCCTGTTGCTTACAGACGGATAGAGGCGTATATTTTTTGATGGACTAGCTAAGTAGGTTGTTATTCCATTTACTGGATTTTTATACTGTTCGGTGATACGGCCACGTACAATGTGCCCCCTAAGCTCTGGCGCAAATACTGATTTTTGTGAATAGTCATCAGAGTTTTTTTTAGTAAACCTCGACCATCCGTGCGTAAGCGTCATCAGATCCAGCAATTGATTTGCTTCTTCATGGTTGTTTAAAAAATAATATTCTGGTGATTCAATGGTTCCTTTCAGGTCAGAAGTCAATAGTAAGTAGTGATCGATCTGTTGTTTTTTAAATTGACCAATACTGTCATTTTCATAAATGGCCACAGAGAGATTTATTTTATCCGATTGGCTGGACGTTAGCTTTACTTGCACCTTGCTTCGGTTGGCCGCACTGGAAGAAGAAAGTTGTAAATCCAGGAGGGGTTTGTTTGTTGGTTTCCTAAAATAAAGCCTTTCGCACACAGGCTCGAAATCCCGATCATAAACGGTGAGTGCGTTTACACCAAAACTTAATGTATCAATTGGAAGTGTAGCCTGAAGCAACGTTGAGCCAGAAAACCGGATTGAAGTTTTTATTTTTCCGCGCTGATGGGCTACCAGATAATAGGTTTTGTTTCCATCGTTTTTGCAATGCAACTTAATTTCAAGTTGGTTGTTTTTTGTCGCAACTTGGAGTGTTACACCTTGAGGTTGTATTGCGGGAAGAGTCACCTCTTTCCATTTTTCATTTTCCGGTTTTATAAAGGCACGATAGGTTTTGTTTTGAGGCGTGAATAGAAATGAAGAAAAACCAAACCGAATGGATTTAAACGCGGCAACGGTATCTTGATCCGCCATTACAATGCCTTTGTAGTTGATTCCAAAACCCTGCTCATTCACTGCTCGCACTATAACCCGGCTGGGCAAGCCTTCAACCAGGTCACCTCCTTCAGGAAGAAATTGTGTGTCGAATACAAATTGAGTGGATAGTTTGTTTTTTATTATTTTTTTGAATGGGTTTATCAACGTGATATCACAATAAAAAAAGGAATCCGGTCCTTTGTTCCTCATCCATTGGGTGTATGCACTTACCCGGTAGTTTCCCGAATTGATTGTGGCAGGAATAAAAAGCGAACCATAACCAACTCCATTCTCTATTTCTACTTTGGTTTGAAGTATGGGTACATTTTCAGCATCCAGTATTTCCAGATAGGCAACTTTACTTAACGAGCTGGACTGATGACTTTGTGCATTTAGAAGATATATCTTGAACCAAAATATTTCGCCCGTCAAGTAGGCAGCTCGGTCGGTATGGACAAAGATTTTCTCCTGGCCAACCTGATTTGGATCGGTCGTTATTTTTGCTTGGATTGCTTCAGGTAAATTCTGCGCAAGCAACAAGGGGCCTGCAATGATCAAAATAAAAAATAAAAGTTTTGTTTTCGAAGCCATCACCAATAGTTAGGTTTTTGTCTTGTGCCACCCTGTAAAATACAATCTGTGCAATCGTGAGTGGAATATTTGAAACCGATAAGTGACCCAAATAAGTTATAAACGCCAACTACCAGATTAAAAGTTTTCGGTTCAAACTTTGGCAAATCGGCCAACAGAACTGTATCTTCTTCACACAACCCAAAATCGCCAATATAGCGATGTGACCTAGGAAGGTCATCTAATGCCAAAGTCAGCCGTTTTTGAGTTACCGTTGTTGCATAGAAATAGCCGAGCACTTCTTCCCCTTCCTCATTGTAAATATTGCCAGTAACCTGTGAAGGCTGTGGATCAAACAATGTTCCCAGCGATTCTGTATTTTTTTTTAGTTGTTGCCAAAATTCGTAGGCTTCCTGCGATATGGCCAACTGGTTAACCAATATGCTATACTTCACAAGTAATTTTTCTGATCGCAGGGGTATGTTCGTTATCCTCGACTCAGAAATAATATTCTGATTGAGCCGATTGGTGGTGCCAATCAATATCTCAGTGGATGGAAAATTTTTCCAGCAATGATGGATATCTTCATTTTGCGTACGGTAACTAAAAGATCCATTGTTAAAATTATAACCCGATTGAAACGCGGCCGTATATTCCCATGTCTCATCATGATTCCATAAAAAGAAATTATTTTTAGTATCGTGAGTACTTACCATGATCAATAAACCATCCTCAGTTGGCCTCCAGCTTAAACTATCAATGGAGGGTGATTGCAGTACCTCAACAAAATCAGAAAAATATTTTTTTCCTCTTGTGTTGATTTCAATTCGATAATGTTTAGATGGATCGAAATTAAGGAACCGTTCATAAAGTCCGGCATTGATTTCATTAAGTAGATGCTTGGGTCCACTTTTTTCCTCTATGTAAACCTGAGCTTTTGATTCAGGGTTGACAGTTTCAGATGAGATCAGGTCAACCGTCCTGCTTAGTTTTAGCCTAATTACATTTTCGGTTGCATTTAAAAATCCATCAACTACCAATGTATGAGTAGTTAAATTTCTATTTGGTGTTGGATAAGGTTCAATGCAACCTACCGCAAAAAGGAATATGAAAATGCACAGGGGCTTCATGTTCTACCAATAAGGTGGTCTGTTTGTAGTGCCACCTTGCAGCCTGCAATCTGCACAATTTGTAGTAGAGTAATAATATTCAGAAGGAGTGGGGCCAGGAGCCGGTACGGCAGAAATGACCAAATAAGATTTTTCAATGATCGTGATCACTTCCCTGGCTGGTATTATCTTTAGTTCACACGCTCCAAAGTCGCGGTTCAGTTGATACTCTCTGGGCAAATCGTAGAGACCGAAAGTAAATCTTTTTTGCGCCACGGTGCTTCCCATAAAATATCCTAACACAGTTTCCCCGTTCTCAGTTTCGCTGTAGATGTTTCCAGTTAGTTGTGATGGCTGCGGGTCAAATAAAGTACCGAGGCTTTCCGTATTTTTCTTAAGCAATTGCCTGTATTCATACGCTTTTTGTTCCAAAGCCATCTGTTTCACCAGAATGCTGTATTTACGTTTTATTTTTACAGAGTTTTTTGGCAGCGTTGTGATTGCGAACCCCGACACTACATCTTCTTTTAACGACTTGGTTGAAGTAAGAACTATTTCTGTATTCGTGTTTGATGTCCAGCAATGATAAAT
>JANOQB010000194.1:0-8173 GCA_031422215.1 Cytophagales bacterium
CTGCGTTCGGTGTATTAAAGATTAAAATACTTGAACAGCAAAAATTAAATATACTCTCGAATGAAAACTCACCTAACACTGCTTGTAAGAATTATGAGAAAGGGCAACCCCTGCATTGGTTCGTGTCTTCACGAACCAATGTTTATGATCCTTCCCCGATTGATTCGTGAGGACACCGAACCCGCGCATCGGTATTGGGTTATGAGCATGTTTTGAAAATGACACAAGATTCAAATCATAAATCACACATCATAAATACCCTCTCACTCCTCTAACCCGATCATCATAAACGCGCCCCAATAGATTGGTTCTGGAAATTCCACACGCAATTCTTTTTTCGCATCGATAAAACTCTGCCGCAGGTTTTTTGTGGTGAGCCATTTTTTGTAAAAATTAAGGATCAGTTTTTGGGTTGCCTCGTCATCCACTTTAAACATACTCATGATAAGCACTTTTGCACCGGCCACCAAAAAGGCCCGCTGTAAACCATACACACCTTCACCATTCGAAATATCGCCCAGCCCTGTTTCGCAAGCGCTCAATACCACCAGGTCGGTTTGGTCAAGGTTAAGGCTCATGGCCTCGTAGGCGGTGAGTATTCCGCTCTCCATATTGTAATTATATTTTGTTTTGCCCAGTACATCGCCCGCACCGGATAGCAAGAGGCCCGTTTTCAAAAGCGGGTTTTCAGTCATCATCGCTTCACTCTCGGTAAGGGTTGCCAGTTCATCCTGACTTACTGCGTGGGTATAAAATCCATGCGTGGCAATATGAAAAATTTTGGGGCTCAGCATGGTCTTCACTTTCTCCTCACTGGCAAATTTCTCTACATACTCATCGGTGATCCAACCTTTTTGCTTCAACAGTACTTGCAACTCTTCCACTTCCTTTTCCGTGCCTGGCAACGATGGAATGTTCTTGTTGGCCGATGCCGTCAAATAAAAAGTTGGGTTGCCAAACATTGTGGCCGTATTTGATGTAACCCCACCTTTCTTTTTCAACTTTCTTATATGAAGGTCTTTGGTATTGCTCACCATCACAATGTTTGAATTGTCAATCACATATTTTCCATCGGGGGTGGGAATGGCTTCCAAGTTGATTTGGTTATACACACCATCGGGTGATAAGTAAATGGTTGAACTTGTACCGATCGCATTTTGGATTGGCTCCCAAAAAACTTTGTGCGAAAACTGATCGGGGTTTTTGCTGATGATCGAATTGCGGTAATACTTGAAGTACCGTGTCTCTAACCGTGAGCCTTCGGGCAGGATGATGGCTTTAGGGCGGGCGTTATCACTCTTTACATACAATGCGACATAAACTATGGAGTCAGTAAACGAATGGTCGAAGTGACGATAGCGTACCATTTCAATGGCTGTTTCATTTTTGTTCAATGCCTTCTGCACATGTTGGTAGGTGATTTTTTTATTGTCGAAACTCTGGCCGAACAATTCCGATTTCTCACTGATTTCCCTTTCTAAGTTTTCAACTTCTGCATTCAGGGCATTGGGGTCTATTCCATTTTCGGCAAGTTGCTGGGTGCTCATGGAAAGGGCGTTGGTAAGAAATTCTTTTTTCTGTATCCACTGGGTATAAGAATTTTTCAACCCCTCATCATTGCTGGCCAAAATGCGCTCGCGGATTTTTATGGAAGAACTTAAGAGCATGGCTTTGGTGAGCAATTGGTAATCATACACTTTGCCGGTAAGGTCGCGGAAGTCCTCCAACTGGCTAAAGGCAAGGGTGCTGTAAAATTCAAAGTCGCCTTTTATGGTATTCCAGTATTTTGCTTTTTCGCGTTCGCTCAGCGCGGGAAAGTATTGCTTAATAAAAACATCATAATTGTTGAGGGCTTGTTCGATATTGTTTTTTGCCCTCTTGAAATTTTTCTCCATGTAATACACCTTGGCTTGCTTGGAAAGTATTTTTACATATTCAGGGTGAGTGGTGTTGAAATAATCATCGTAAATCTTTTTAGCACTGGTATAAAATTCTTCTGCCTTTTTATAATTCTTTGTTTGGTAATACACATCCCCGGTAAGGGTATAAATGGCAGCTGCATTGATGTTTGTTTTGGTGCCGGTTTTGGCACGCCAAATTGCCTCTGCTTGTGTAAGCGCACCAAAGGCTTCAGTGTATTTCTTCTCGGCAATGTTTATCACGGCCACGTTCTTTAATATTTCTGCATATTGGGGATTGTCCTTTCCGAGCCGGTTGCCCATGATGTCGCGGGCTTCAAAAATTATTTTTTCTACTTCCGATGATTTGTCGCCCTTATGAAATTTAATGATGGCCAACTGTGCCAGCGACTTGGCCACTTCAATGTGATTGCGGCCAAATTGTTTTTCCTGGCTTTCCAATGCTTTTAAAATGTTGTCTTCAGCATGGTCATAGTCGCCAATGGCATTGTCTATATCGCCCATCAGTTTTTGTGTGTTTGCTGTCTTGGTCGATTTATCGCCATACACACTCACAGCAATTTTGTTTGCCCGGTCCGCAATTTTTGTGGCTTCGGTATAATCACCTTTTAGCAAAGCGAGGCGGCCCATGTTTACCAGCGGATCTATGAGGCGCACAGAGTTGTTTCCGTAGAGTTTTTCATATTCAAACAATAGCTTGGTTATCAATTCTTGCGTGGCCGAATATTTTCCGAGTTGAATATAGAGGCTGGACATCTCCTTGGCTGTGTTCAACTCATCGGCACCTGTAAGTTTATCTGCTTTGTCAATAATTTTTGCAGACCGGTCCAAGGCATCCTGTGCCTCATCAAACAAACCCTTTATGCCCAACAAGGTTGCGTTGGTTTCTATGGCTTGTATCAAATAAATTTTCTTGGTTTCGTCTTTGCGGAAGCCTTCAAGGATTTTTAATGACTTGGCCAAATTCTCCCCTGCCTTTTCATAGAGGCCCAGTTTTATTTGAAGTTTGGAGATGTGGGTGAGTTCCACGCCATATTGATAATCGATATCATCGAATTTTGCGCGCGCCACGAGTGTTGCTTTCTCCAACGATTGGTTTGCCAAATTATATTTATCCGTAAGTTCATACAGTTCTGCAATATGATTTAAAATCTCCAAGTGGTCTTTGTGCCAGGCACCAATCTGGTTGGCAACTACTTTGGTATAGCTTTCATCATAAATTTTTGCCGCTTCATTGATGCGGTTGGTGTTGTCCAAATAGAAATTGGCGAGATGCAACCGCGCCAGGTGCGTTTCGGGTGCATCAACTCCCAACAGGTTGCTCTTTATATCAACAATATCCAAAAGATACCGCTCTGCGTGAACGTAATTTTTTTTGTACATAGCCAATCCGTAAAGAAAATCAATCACATTGGCAGTTACGATATTGTTGCGCGGTAGCGAGGCTGTATTGCTGATGAGATCATTGGCATCGGTCTCTAATGTTTTGGTTCTGTCTTTATCAAGTTTGGAGTCAAACTCCACGGCTTTAAGCCGGATGTTGTAGATACTTGTTTTTTTGAAACTCTTGTTGATCAATTTTTCAAATTCCAATTTGGTATTGAAAAGCTTGGCATTGCTGTTTTCCTTTTGCAACTGCTTGATGTATTCCTCATAAATACTGATGGCAAGATAATGTGATGGCTGGTGCTTAGCTTTTAAATTGCCGAGGGTCCTGCTGTAATCGAGATCGCGTGGTAAATTTTCATTTCCATTTTCAACCAATATGTTCGCATTCAGGAATTGGTTATTGACGTAGGCAGAACTGGATTCTCCCAGATTCCTTTTTATCCATGAGGCGGCATAAACAAATACAGAATCCGAACTTTTCAAACTTCCTTGTCTGCCATAGGTATTGCCCAATAAGGTGAGCGCACGGGCATACTCATTATATCGCGCAGCTATTTCTTCATCGCTCAGTTTCCTGCTTTTCAAATTCCCTTTCTCAACAATAGTCTCCTGCTTTACCGCGCGCCCGGCAAAAAACTTTTCCATCTCTACCAATATTCCAATCGATTCATTGAAATAACCTTGTCCGGTCATGGCCTCAGCTACTGAGATTCGCAACAGTGCTTTTGTAAGGTCGCTGGCAGCGATTCCGCCATCTGTTATTTTTTTTGCATTGTCTAAATATGATCTGGCTTCAAGGTATGAACCGTTCATGTTGTACAAATCGGCAGCACCGATCAAAATTTTTAAATGCGCCTCACTGTTTTCCTGGTTGATGGAAATGCTGGTGCTCACCGCAGTTTGAACACTGGATACAAATTCGGGGATGTAGCCAGAGGCTAAGTTATATTTTGCATTTAGCAGATGATAGGTTGGCGTGTATGGATTGTGCTGGCCTAATTTTTTAAAGGCCTTCTTTTTAAATTTCTCCAACGAGCTCAATGCTTTGGCGTAATTGCCGGCCTCATAAGAAACCTCTGCTGTCTTAAGCATTTTGTCGTACTTGCCTTGACCCATTACTTCACCATACCCAAGCAAGATCAGCAAGAACAAGAAGTATTGATTGTGTTTCATAATTGTAAAATTTTACAAGCTAAAGTTAATCATTTTCTTTTTGGTGTGAATCCGATTTGGGTGCAATTCAAATTGTCGCGCACTATCGACAAAATATTTAATGCCGCCCCGATGGGGCTACTGAATCCATATCATAATGCTCCGGCTACCAAAATGTCGTTCCTCTTGAACTTTAAAACCCCATCGGGGTGGTATTTTGGTAGAGGTAATGAACGGCCAAATATTTATTGCATAGCCCCATCGGGGCGGCATTATCAACAGCGACAATTTGAAATGCAGCCTCCGATTTTAAACCGGGAATACCGAAGGCACCAAGTAACGCGAAGGATTCCGAACTTTTGGGCTGATAAAGCGGCAGGCCGCATAAAATTTGTAAAAAAAATTGATTGTTGATGAAGGGTTCTTAAGTTTTGCGGGTTGGCGAAGGTGGCGATTTTCCCCACTAAAGTGCATACGAAGCAAAACGCATTATAATTTCCATACCCGATTGCACTTCTTGCACCAGCGGCAGAGCCGCCAAACATTTGTAGGCAATTCTATAAATAAAGTAAAGGTGTAGCGCACCGTAATATTTTCACGAGCCCAAAATGTGGAGAAGTTTCACGGTTGCCGTTTCGCGATGTTTTGGTGCTCTGCACCTTGCCCTGCATACGAAGAACTACTATTTGATTGAAGATTTAAGCTGTCTAAGTTTGTCAGGCATTGCCTGCCCAGAAGCAAGTAATCAAACAATTTCTCCTGTTGCTGTCCCTTACCTAATTTATATTCTGTCATTTTAAATGTTCATTCTATGCAGTCAGTTCAAAGTTAGCAGTGTCCCCAGCCATTGCCGCCAACATTCAATTATCAGCTACCAAGTTAATTTTATAGCGTATATAAATCCTACTCCACACCCGGCACATACTTCAACGAAACCAACCCGGTGTCATACGCCTTGTGGCTCACCAATTTCAGTTTTTTGCGGGAGGAGATATTTTGAAACAAGGGCTTGCCGCCTCCTAATATTATCGGATGCACCGACAGCCAGTATTCATCCACCCAGCCTTCGTTTACAAAACTGGTGAGCAACTGTGCGCCTCCAAAAAGCCAAATGTCTTTGCCTTTGGTTTGCTTTAAGTCCATCACAAAATTTCCGATGTGGCCATTCACCACGGTGGCATCGGGCGAGCCTGTTTCGGTCATGGTCTTGGAGAACACATAGGTGGCAATTCCTTTCCAGGGTTTTTCCCCCTCGTATTTCTTGGCAAGCTCAAATGATTTTCTTCCCATGAAAATGGTATCAATGCGTTTGGTGAAATCGCTCATGCCATAATCCTGGTCTGTAAAGCACCAATCATATTCGCCTTGGGGGCCTTCGATAAAGCCATCCAAACTTACGGCAACTCCTACAATTATGCGTCTCATTTTTTTATGGTTTTAATATTTTGATTATAGATACTGAATGCTGGATGCTATAGTACAGTTGACAATTGACAATGAACAATTGACAAAACGTGTGGCCGAGTCGCGCACATTGTCAACTGAATATTTGTCAACTGTCAATTCAATAGCCAATCATCTTTACCAGAACACAATGTACAAGGTGGCCAACGATACCAAAATGATAATGGCCCCTATGGCAAAGCCCTGCGATGTGCGGAACATGGACGGATCCACTTCCAGTGTATGTACGGGCAATTTGTGCGCAGGCGTGGACAAACTGATCACCACCATGCCGATCACGCAAATGATAAATACAAAACCCATACGGTCGAGAAATGGTATTTCGATAACGCCCGATGCCGGATTGAGCGCTGCATGACCAATCACTTTCAGAAAAGAAACGTCTGCAAAATCGGGCAAGAACTTGAAGAACACTGAGCAGGCAAATCCTCCGATGATGGCAAACAGGGCAGCCGCAGCCGTGGTGCGCTTCCAGAAGAAGCCGAGGATAAACATGGCGAAGATACCGGGCGAAACAAACCCTGTATATTCCTGAATAAATTCAAAGCCGCCTTTTTTGTCGATGCCCAAAAAGGGTGCGATGATAACCGCTATTATCATAGAGACCACCACTACCACGCGGCCCATCCATACCAAACTTTTTTCGTTCGCACTTTTGTTGATGTGCTCTTTGTAAATATCCAGCGTGAAAATGGTTGAAATACTGTTGGCCTTTCCCGCCAAGGAAGCCACCACGGCAGCAGTCAATGCAGCAAACGACAATCCTTTCAATCCAGTAGGAAGTAAATTCAATAAAACAGGATACGCATTGTCTTGAACAAGTTCTCCGTTCTTGAGCATTTCAGTTTGAAACATTCCATTCTTCCACAACACATAAGCAGCAATGCCCGGCAGCACCACGATCACAGGCATAAGCATTTTTAAAAAAGCCGCGAACAACAATCCGGTTCTCGCAGTTTGCAAATCGGCACCCAATGCACGCTGGGTAATGTATTGATTGCAGCCCCAGTAATTCAGGTTCACTACCCACATCGCACCGAACAACACGGTAAGCCCCGGAAGGCTGATGTAATTCTCATTCGACCGGTCGAAGATCATATCAAAATGGTCGCTCGACTTTTCCATCAGCAGGCTCAATCCGTTGAGGGCCCCTGTGCCACCAAATTGATCGGACACCATGTTCAATGCGAGGTAGGTAGTGGCCAATCCGCCCAGCACGAGAAAGAATACCTGTATCACATCGGTATAGCCAATCACCTTCATGCCACCAAGCGTGATGATGATGGCAAAAACAGATAAGCCAATCATGCACATGGTGAAGTCGATACCCGAAATCGTGCTCACGGCCAGTGCGCCCAAAAATAAAATGGAAGTAAGGTTGACCACTACATAAAGCGAAAGCCAGAAAATGGCCATGATCATGCTCACGGTGTCGTTGTAGCGTTGCCTCAAAAACTGGGGCATGGTATAGATTTTATTTTTCAGATAGATGGGAAGAAAAAATACAGCCACCACAATGAGTGTTGCGGCAGCCATCCACTCGTAAGCAGAAATGGCCAACCCCATTTTGAAACCGTTGCCCGACATACCGATCATCTGCTCAGCGGAAATGTTGGAGGCAATGAGCGAGGCACCAATGGCCCACCACGTGAGCGAGCCCTCGGCCAGAAAGAAATCTTTTGAGTCGGCAAGGACTTTCTTTTTCCGGTTATAAATCCAAAAGCCATAGAAGGCCACGATGCAGAAGTAAACAAGGAAAACAATGTAATCCCAAAATTGTAGTTCGTTCATTTTAACGGGGGAGTTAGTAGATAGTTGTTAGAAGTCAGTGAACACCTTCGCAAAGGTTGATCGAATAAAAGTCAGGTTCTTTTTTGAAAGTAGCAACATATTTCTCCCTGACTTTGAGGGAATAGTTTTCAACGGCATCTTTCCTCACCAAATTGATGGTGCACCCACCAAACCCACCACCCATCTGCCGGGCACCAAGTACTTCACCGGGAAATGTTGATGCAAGGTTCACCAGCATGTCCGATTCTTCGCAACTCACTTCGTATTCTTTGCTCAACCCCCAATGTGTTTGAAACATAAGTTTTCCAAAACCGCTTAGGTCTCTGGTCCTCAGCAAAGCAGCAGCTTGTTGAGCACGCCAAATTTCTTTTACCACAAACCGGCATTTGACAAATACATCTTCGCTCGCCAATGTGTGCAAGGTTTCCAGTTCGCCAATGCTAACATCGCGCAACGAT
>JANOQB010000195.1:0-4915 GCA_031422215.1 Cytophagales bacterium
GCCAAAGCCCTTGCAGAAAAAATCGGATTTAGGAAAGGCCTTGCTTTCGCCATAAAGGGAATAGGACAAGGATACATAGCGCAGGGCAATTTCTCCGAAGCCCTCCTTCAGTTCGAGCAATCCTTGGCAATATTTGATTCCATGCGCTACAAGCCTGGCATAGCTAATCTACTGAGCAATATTGGTGTCGTTTATTTCAATACCGGTGACGACACAAAAGCCATTGAATCGTATCTGAAAGCCTTACGGGTTGCCGAGGAGATAGGTGACAAAAGGAGGATATCCACCTTGTTGCTCAACATTGGCGGTGTATATCAAAAGAACCAGTCCACACTCGACAAATCTTTGGAGTATTTTTTCAAAGCACTTGTGATCTTTAAGGAAATTGGATATTCCGATGGCATTGGCATGGCCAGTATGAACATTGGCGAGATATACAAAGACGAAGGCAAGTATGATTCGGCCATTACATATTTTGATTCTTCCTTAGAAATTTACCGGGGGACTATCGATGCCACTTTCCCACTCACGCACCTGGGCGAGATATATGCCGACCAGGGAGACTTTGAGCAGGCGGTGATGTACCAGAACCGGGCATTGGAAATTGCCAAAAAATTGGATGCCAAGTTGGAAATGGCCCAAAGCCTTTTGGGCATTGCCGAAACCCACAAGAAGAATGGAAACCATAAGCTATCCATCTCATTCTATAACGAGGCAAAAAATATTGCCAATGAAATAAATGCAAAGAATGAATTGAGGATGGCCTATGACGGATTGGCGAATGCCTATTCGAAGACTGGCAATTTTAAAGATGCCTATACCTACTCCACGTTGTTCAGTGCCATTAAGGACACCCTCTACAACACCGCCAACGACAAGAAGATGCAGCAATTGCAATTCAATTTTGACATAGAGAAAAAAGAAACTGAAATTGATTTGCTCACGAAGGACAAAGCCCTTCAGGATGCAACCATACAACGACAAAAAATCATCAACTGGGCTGCGGGCATCTCCGGATTTCTTTTGCTGATCCTGGCTGTGGGTTCATACAACCGGTACAAGTTTGTGCGCAAGACCAACAAAATCATTCAAGAGGAACGCGACCGCTCCAAAGAATTGCTGCTGAACATCCTGCCCGAAGAAACTGCCAAAGAGCTTGAAACAGTTGGCCACGCAAAGACCCGTTTTTACGAAAGCGTTACCGTTCTTTTCACTGACTTCAAAGGGTTCTCTACCATTGCAGGCAAGCTGTCGCCACAGGACCTTGTTGCCGAACTGAATGATTATTTCATGGCCTTCGATGACATTGTAGAAGAATATAATCTCGAGAAAATAAAAACCATAGGCGATGCTTATATGTGTGCGGGGGGCATTCCATCGGTTAATAACACGCATGCATTAAATGCCGTACAGGCCGCATTGGCTATGCAGGCATATATGGAAAATAAGATACGTGCCCGGAGAGAAAAAGGAATGGAAGGCTGGGAGTTGCGCATAGGCATTCACACTGGCCCTATTGTGGCGGGAGTCGTTGGAAAGAAAAAATACGCCTACGACATTTGGGGCGACACAGTAAATATTGCCAGCCGCATGGAATCAAACGGTGAACCTGGTAAAGTAAATATATCTTCTTCTACCTATAATCAGATCAAAGAGGGATTTCAATGTTTGTACCGCGGAAAAATATCAGCAAAAAATATTGGTGAAGTGGACATGTATTTTATCGAAAGCAAAATCGCAACGCCCGAAGTAGTGAGGATTTAGAAATCAGAAATCAAGAATCTAAAATCCCACGTCTTGGTTCGTGAGGACACCAACCAAGACGGTGGCTAAGTTAGTAGGGTCAGTTATGTTCATTATGTTGGAAACACAAAAAAATCCCGTTAATTTTATCCCATGGCACTCAACGATACTCAGTTGGAAATCCTAAAATTGTTTAGGGGAAATCAATCGGAAGAAGAACTTCAGGAAATAAAATCCTTGCTTATCGCGTACCTGGCAGGAAAAGTTACCATGGAGGCTGACAAGGCTTTTGACAAGCAAGGTTATTCGACTGCTGTCTTTGAAAAATGGAAGCAAGAGCATTTCCGTAAAACAAACTAAGCGATGACAGTCATCCTGGACTGTAATATTTTTGTGATGTGCCTTTCATCGCGCTCTCCCTACCATCTTATTTATCAATCCTTGGTACAAAGGAAATTTGACATTGCCGTAACGGTGGATATCATGTTGGAGTATGAGGAGATAGTTCAGTGGAAATATAGCCTTGGTACAGCCAATTCGTTGATGTCATTACTGAAGGAGTTACCGAATGTTCATTTTATACAACCACATTATCAATGGCATTTGATTGTTCCTAACGAAGATGACAACAAATACTGTGATTGTGCAATAGCGGGCCAGGCTGATTACATTGTAACTGAAGACAAGCATTTTGATGTGCTTAAAAATATTCCTTTTCCATCTTTAGAAGTTATTTCGATAGACGAATTTTTGGCTATGGTGAAGGGCTTCCAATAATTGGGCAACATTTTCTCGTGCCTTGGTTCGTGTCCTGTTGAATACTTACACAACGCCTGAGGTGGTGGAGATTTAGAATCCAGAATCAGGAATCCACAATCTAAAATCCATCATCTCCTAAACTTAGCGGCAATCTCCTGAAGGTGCTGATTTTTTTTGCCCTCACGGTTTTCTTTGCTGAAGGGTGTGTGGTAGCGGTGCGATTCCAGAAAAGTCTTCTGCACCAAGTTCCATTCGCGCTCGGTTTCAACAACGCCTAATGCTTTAAGTTCTTCCAGGAGTTTTGCCCCGATTTCATAAAAGTCATCTCGGCCTAAATAATCAAGGTCGGCATCGCACAAGATTTTTTCCAATTTGGTTGCGGGCGATTGAGGTATGCGTGTGGCCAAAATCATATTGCAGATTATCCCGATCCGGTCGCTGCCAAAGCCATAGGCAGGCAATAATTCTGTGGCCATTTCTTTACCCTTTTCCTCATGGTTTTTAGGAGAGTGAATAAATCCGGCATCATGGAAAAGTGCGGCAAGCCGGATAAGTTGGAGTTCCTCCTCGCTGAGGTTTTCACTTTTGCCAATCAACAAAGCAGCACCAACCACATCGTGTATATGATCAATATTATGGTATTGAAGATTCGGCATTTCCTTTACAAGAAGATCCGTGATATATTTTTCAGCCCCTGTAAAATCAGGTCCCTTGGCAAGCTCGCTGATAATTTGTTCGCGTAAATTTTTTATCAGAGGATCAACATCCCACCAAATAAGATCAACATCGTTGGTCTTTCTTGCTTTCTCCAACCATTGGCGTGCAGCGGATAAATTGCCCATCGCGTTGAGTGCATAAACAACATAAATGTTTGTGCCCTTCTCGTGGGCCTCACTTCGCCTGATCAACTCTGCCAACAACTCGTTGGCCTTGGTTTCGTTTTTTAGTTCTGCATAAGCCGCTGCCAGGTAGGCCACCATGGAAGGAGGCCTGATCTTGGAAGTGCGCAATCCTGAAAGTACAGCGTCCACCGCATCTTGGTGCCTCCCCATAGTCAGGTAAATCCGTCCAAGAAAATCATAAAGGCGCACAACAGTGGGATACAAATTGAGCGCTTCCTGCAAGGTGGCCAGCGCATCGTCATATTTTCCCATCAGGTATAAACTAATGGTCTTGTAGTTAAAGTAGGCGACCGTTAACGGATCAATTGCTTTGGCCTGGTTCACAAATTGGAATGCTTCCTCAAAACGGCCCGTCATGTTCAGCAAATAACTATAGGTATAAAAAACCATGGCATTGTTCGGACCCAACTCCGCGGCTTTCAAAAGCAATTTTTCAGATGCAGCAAAATCTTTGGAAATAAAAAATTCTACAAAGGCTTTGGTGAGATAGTCGTTGGCCGAAGGGGCCTTGTTCCAAACTTCGCTCAAATATAATTCGATATTCTTCAGGGCCTCGTCAGGAGAAAGATCACCATTCCACGACATGCGGGCCGAGTATGAACTGGCGAGGTAAGAATAGGCCTGCTTAAAGTCTGGGTCTTTGGCAATTGCTTGTTTAAAATATTCCGTGGCGGTGCGGTATCCGTCCACACTCCATTGGTTAAATGCGTGCCGGCCTTTCAGGAAAAGATCGTACGCCTCTAAATTTTTGGTGGGTATCTCGTTTAGCTTTACACTTTCCTGTGGATTGAGTGACGACTTCAGTTCCTTGGCCACTACTTCGGCCACATTGTTTTGGATGGAGAAAATGTCGTCCATGCTTTCAATAAAGACTTTCGACCACACGTGTTCGTCCCACAAGGCATCGATAAGCTGCACGGTGATGCGCACTTTGTTGCCATGCGCTTGTGCACTGCCTTCCAATATAAATTTCACGCCCAACTCCACTGCTATTTGTGGTGCGGTCTTATCTGTTTTTTTGTAGCGCATTATCGAGGTGCGCGAAATAACCCTCAATTGCGGAAGCGAAGACAATTGGATTAAAATATTTTCAGTGATACCATCGGCAAAATATTCCTGCGCGGTGTCGTGCGAGAGATTAACAAATGGAAGTACGGCCAGCGATTTTTCCAGCCGCTCTTGTTCTGTCTTGGCTTTGGTTTCATCAGGCCGCACTGATTGCTCCATTATTTCGTCTGATAAAACATCTGATTGTCCATCTGCTTTCCTTGCGGGAAACTTAATGGCATTGACTATTTCCTTTATGGCATTGGCTACTTTGTTCACCTGGTCGCGATAGAACAATCCATTGGCATTGTCCTGCCTCTTATCATCGGGGCGAAGGGCCCGGTTCACACCGGGCGACCGGAAAATAAACTCAATAGAGCGAAGTTTTGATTTTAGCTCGGACTCAATCAAGGTGCGGTCTTCACTATCGAGGTGGTGGATAATAACAGGCAATATACGGCTTG
>JANOQB010000196.1:0-20649 GCA_031422215.1 Cytophagales bacterium
ACCTTTTGTCTTACTTAATTTTATTTCAATCCTCTCTTTATTCATAGTCCAAATTGTCCAGCGGCCATGCCCCACAACTCCCAAATATACGCAACTCCAACACACAAACATTCGCATATCCCGCCAAAGATAGTAGGCATAGCGCAACTCTTTAAATCTCCGCTACCTTAAAAATCAAAAAAATTCCCTCTCTCACCATCATCAAAATCCTTATTTTTGCCGTTCGCTAAAAATTGTTTTATGTCGCTCGCCACCAAATACAGTCCCGCAGAAGTTGAAGACAAATGGTACCGATATTGGATGGATCATGGGCTCTTTCATTCGGAGCCTGATCCCAACAAGGAACCGTATTGCATGGTAATACCTCCGCCCAATGTAACGGGCGTGCTGCACATGGGGCACATGCTCAACAACACGATACAAGATGTGCTGGTGCGCAAGGCGCGCATGGAAGGAAAGGAAGCCTGCTGGGTGCCGGGCACCGACCACGCATCCATTGCCACCGAAGCCCGTGTGGTGGCGATGCTGCGCGAGAAAGGAATAAAAAAATCGGACCTCACACGCGATGAGTTTTTAAAATATGCCTGGGAGTGGAGAAAAAAATACGGGGGCATTATTTTGGAGCAGTTGAAAAAACTCGGGGCTTCGTGCGACTGGGACCGCACCAAGTTTACGATGGACCCCGACTATTACGAAGCCGTGATCGATGTGTTTATCGACCTTCATAAAAAAGGGCACATCTATCGCGGGCTGCGCATGGTGAACTGGGACCCCGTTGGAAAAACCGCCCTCTCCGATGACGAGGTGAACCACAAAGAGGTTCAATCGAAATTGTACTACATCAACTATGCGCTGGCTGATAGCGACAATCAATTTGTGACGATCGCCACCGTGCGCCCCGAAACGATCATGGCCGATAGTGCTGTTTGCATCAATCCAAAGGATGAACGATTTAAACATCTTAAAGGCAAGCATGTTCGCATTCCATTGATCGATAAAATTATTCCGATCATAGAAGACGAGTATGTAGCCATGGACTTTGGCACAGGGTGCTTGAAAGTGACACCCGCCCACGACATGAACGACTACGAGCTGGGCAAGAAACACAACCTCGAAGTAATAGACATTCTCAATGCGGACGGAACGCTCAACGCCAAAGCACAAATCTTTGTGGGCGAAGACCGCTTCATAGCCCGCAAGAAAATTGCGAAGGAACTGGAGGCAAAAGGTTTGCTGGCAAAAGTTGAAGACTACAAAAGCAACGTGGGCCACTCCGAGCGCACCGATGCCGTGATCGAGCCACGCCTTTCACTCCAATGGTTTCTGAAAATGGATGTGATCACAAAACCCGCGTTGGAAAATGTGATGAACGATACCATCAACCTCATACCACCTAAATTTAAAAACACGTATCATCACTGGATGGCCAACGTGCGCGACTGGTGCATATCGCGGCAGCTGTGGTGGGGCCATCGCATACCCGCGTGGTATGCACCCGATGGAACGTATGTGATAGCTAAAACAAGAGAGGAGGCTTACTCTCAAATCTCAAATCACATCTTGATTGAAGATTTAAAACAAGACGAAGATGTGCTCGATACGTGGTTTTCGAGTTGGCTGTGGCCGATGGCAGTTTTTGATACCACGATTTTTAAAGGAGATGCAAACAATAAGGGCAACAAAGATTTAAACTATTACTATCCCACCAACGATTTAGTAACGGCACCCGAAATCCTTTTTTTCTGGGTGGCGCGAATGATCATTGCAGGCTATGAGTACCGGGGCAAGATGCCTTTCAAAAATGTCTATCTCACGGGCATTGTGCGCGACAAGCAGGGCAGAAAAATGTCGAAGAGCTTGGGCAACTCACCCGACCCACTCGATCTGATTGAAAAGTATGGGGCCGATGGCGTGCGCAGCGGGATGTTGTTCAGTTCACCGGCTGGCAACGATTTGCCTTTCGATGAAAAACTTTGCGAGCAGGGAAGAAATTTTTCCAACAAAATATGGAATGCCTTTAGGTTGGTAAGCGGGTGGGAAACGCATGAAGGAAAAATCCAGGATACAGATTTGGTTGCCATTGCGTGGTTTGAATCGAAACTCAATCAAACACTCACCGAACTCGAAGACCACTTTTCGAAATTCCGGATATCGGATGCGCTGCTTACCACCTACAAATTGATATGGGATGATTTCTGCGCGTGGTATTTAGAAATGGTGAAGCCAGAATTTGGCAAGCCCATCCATAAGGATACGTTATTAAAGTCCATTGATTTTTTCGAACGCATATTAAAAGTGTTGCATCCGTTCATGCCCTTCATCACAGAAGAACTTTGGCACGAATTGAAAAAGCGCGCTTCCAACGATTGCTTGATCGTGGCGGCTTGGCCCAAAGCAAAACCAGTAGATGAAAAGATAATCAAAGAAGGAGGTTTTGCTTTTGAGATCGTTGGTGAAATCCGGAACTTCAGAAATGGAAAGGGTATGTCGCCCAAAGAACCGTTGACGTTGATCGTAAAACCAGGAGAACAGAATCTGATCAATTCATTTTGGCCGCTGATCGGCAAGCTATCAAACCTAAAAGATATTTCGTTTACAACAAGCCCTGTTGCCAGTGCAACCGGCTTTGTGATCAAGACCACCGAATTTTTTGTTCCGTTGGAAGGCAAGGTTGATGTGGCCAAAGAACGCGAAGCAATATTGAAAGAATTGGAATATCAGCGGGGCTTTCTTGCCAAGGTGGAGAAGAAACTCACCAATGAAAAATTTGTGAACAGTGCCCCTCCGCACGTACTGGAAACAGAGCGCAAAAAGAAAGAAGATGCAGAAATGAAGATCAAGTCGTTTGAAGAAGCATTGGGGAAATTGAAGGAGTGATTGTTTTTACTTCTTATTGATAAATTCAAAAGCACGGACAAGCCCCAGTGGTTTGTTCACGTTCAGTTGGTTCACTTTAATAAATTTTTCTGCTTCCTTTCCCCGATCACCGGCAGCGCTTACCACATCCGCCTTATTTTTTATTTTTATCAATTCTCCATCCTTCGCATAAAGAAAAACTTCCTTTTGAAGTATCTCTGTATTGCGCGACCCTACACTCAAGGCAGGATGGTAATCAGGTTTCTTCACAAAAATTTCAGCCTTCTTTAGCAAAGGTGCAGTGCCATCTACCACCACTTCCAGGAGGCCATAGCCAGCAACTCCGTTTATCTTGTATTCAGCTCCATTCACAAAATAATGTGGCAAGGCAGTAAGTGAATCAACCCACACCATATTTTTTACTTTCCGTCCGTCCAACACTTTTATTCCAGACGGTGTATTGAATTCCAGCACATCATTTTTCACATCATACTTCACCAAGTAGCCTTCCAGCATGGTTTCGGATTGATAGAGAAGCACGGTTGCCGCATTCCATTTTTTATCGAGGTAATTGTCGCCAATAATTTCACTAGGTGGAAAGGGAATGCCTTGTATAAGGTCGTTGTTGCCCACTCCGCTTCTTTGTGCCAATCGGTAAAGTGTATTGGAGGCTCTTATTTGAGTTGGTATTGCCGACTGGCCAAAAGAAGTGAGCCAAGCTAAACTGATCGCGAAAACCAATGAAAAATTTCTCATATGTATTTTTAATAACTGATGTTACGCACTTCGTGATTTCTTTGTGTCTTAGTGACTTCGTGGCAAGGTGAGATGTGAGAAAATTGAGCCACAAAGCCACCAAGACACTAATTTTCACTAAGAAAATACATTCAAATTAGATTTATGCGTAACATCAGTTAATAATTCAACAAAATGAATTTGACATTTGACAAAAAGCAATTGACAATGCTATTGGTTTGTCAATTGTAATATTGTCAACTGTCAATCACAAAATCAAAACCTCACAGCAATCAACAATTCAATGTTCTTGAATTTCATCGCAAACTTTCGTGCCACAGACTCATTGGTCAAATTGCCTTTGTAGGTATATACTCCCTTCATAAACCATTTATGGGAAAAAATCATTTCTTCCACACCGCCTTCTTCGGCTGCCCGCAATATGGTTGGCGTAAAAATATTGCTCAGTGCCGTGGTAGCCGTGTTGGCCACGCGCGATGCCACATTGGGAACACAATAATGGATCACATCGTATTTACGAAAAACAGGTTTGTTCAAGCTGGTTATTTCTGAAGTGGCAATGCAGCCACCCTGATCGATGCTCAGATCAATGATCAGCGAATCGGGTTTCATTTTGCTCACCATGCCTTCCGAAACCACGTGCCTTACTTTTCCCTTTTCAGCGCGCAATGCACCAATCACCACATCTGCATTCTCAAGGCTCTGACTTAGCGTGATGGTGTCGATGGTAGAAGTATAAAACTGATGGCCCAGTGTATGTTTTATCCTTCTTAGTTTGTAAAGATGATTATCAAATACCTGTATCTCGGCACCTAAACTTAGCGCAGCACGGGCCGCATATTCGGCCACAGTGCCCGCTCCAATAATCACCACTTTGGTGGGTGGCACCCCGGTTATCCCGCCAAGGATAATGCCTTTGCCTTTGTTTACGGTGCTCAAATATTCTGCGGCTATAAGCATCACCGTGCTGCCGGCTATTTCGCTCATGGCACGCACAATGGGCATGCCGCCAACTTTGTCTTCAATAAATTCATACGCCAATGCAATCACTTTCTTCCTGAGCAGCGCATTCACACATTCTGCTTTTAAATTTCCCATCTGCAGGGCCGAGATAAGTGTTTGGCCTGGCCTGAAATATTCTATCTCCTCCAAGGTGGGAGGTTCAATTTTAAGAATGATTTCCGCTTTGTAAACCTCCTCCACCGTATAAACTATTTTAGCTCCGGCTTCGCTGTATTGTTTGTCCGAAAATTTTGAACCCTCGCCTGCCATCGTCTCCACCCATACTTCATGTCCATTGTTCACGAGCAAGGCCACGGCATCGGGCGTCAGGCTTATCCGGTTCTCCTGTAAGGAAACTTCCCTGGGCAGGCCAATGAAAAAGGAACCCTTTCCTTTTTTCAATTTCAACATTTCCTCTTGCGGATAAAGGCTTGATTCGGCCAATGCTTCAAATCCACTTTTCTTTTTTTCAGTCATGCCTGCGATAATAAATTTTTCTGTTCAACGGATCATGGTGTAGGATGTGTACCTCAAAATATTGATCGGGCCGCAACCGTTCGAGTTTTTCGGGCCACTCAACCAAGCATACATTTCCTGATAGCAGGTACTCTTCCAATCCAATATCAAAAGCCTCTGCCTGATCCTTTAACCGGTACAAATCAAAATGATAAACTACTTGCCCGCCTGCCGTGCCATATTGATTCACAATTGAAAACGTAGGGCTGGAAACGGCCGCATCAACTCCCAAGTGCGCCACAATCTGTTTCACCAAAGTGGTTTTGCCTGCTCCCATCTCTCCTTTTAAAAGCCACACAAGAAGGCCTTTGCTTTGATCTATCAACTCGGCAGCGGCACTGGGCAAACTCTCTATGCCAACCGGGCCGGTGCCTGCCAACTTCCACTCATCAGGCATTTTTCGAAGTTAATAAAATAAAAGGAATGATCATCTCTTCCAAGCTCACACCGCCATGCTGAAATGTGTCCTTATACATGTTCACATAATAATTGTAGTTGTTGGGGTAAGCAAAAAACTGATCTTCGATGGCAAACACATACGAAGTAGAGACATTGGTTTTGGGAAGGAAAAAAAGCTCTGGTTTTAAAGTCGCCATCACCTTATCGCCTTCATAACTCAGGTTCTTGCCTTGCTTGTAGCGCAGATTACTGTTCACGGCCTTGTCACCAATAATTTTAAAAGGCCGCTTTACGCGGATGGTGCCGTGGTCGGTGGTGATGATCACCTTGGCTTTTTTATCTGCAATCTTTTTTAAAATTTCCAATAGCGGTGAGTGCATTAACCACGACTTGGTGATCGAGCGGTAGGCGGGCTCGTCTGGGGCCAGCTCGCGCACCATGGCCATGTCGGTGCGGGCATGCGAAAGCATATCCACAAAATTATAGACGATCACATTTAGGTCGTTGTGGAAAAGGTTGTTCAACGAATCGGCCAGGTCGCGGCCTTCTTCCAATTTTTTTATTTTGTGATACGAGAACCGGATGGGCAAATTGTTTTTCTTGATCTGCTTGGCCAAAAATTCGTCTTCAAAATTATTCTTCGAATCATCTTCATCCTCTCCTACCCATAAATCGGGATGTGTCTTTGCCATGTCGGAAGGAAGCATGCCCGAAAAAATTGCGTTGCGCGCGTAGGCGGTGGTGGTGGGCAGAATGGAATAATACGTTTCTTCCTTTTCCACATTAAAATATTCGGACAGCACCGGCTCGATCACTTTCCATTGATCGTAACGAAGGTTGTCGATCAAAATAAAAAAAACAGGCTCCCCGGGTTTCAGTTCAGGAAACACTTTCTTCTTCATGATCTGGTGCGAAAGAAGTGGTTTGTCGATGTTGGGGTTGTTGAGCCAGCTTTCGTAATTGCGTTTTATGAACCGGCAGAAATTAGTGTTGGCTTCCACCTTTTGCATCTCCAGCACCTCGGCCATGTCGCGGTTGTCGTCCATTTGAAGTTCCCAGAATATCAACTTCTTGTAAATGTCGGCCCATTGCTCATGGTTCATGTCGTCCTGAAATGCCATGCTGATCTTGCGGAACTCCTGTTGATAGTTGAGGTTTGTTTTTTCTATCACCAATCTTTTGTTGTCCAATATTTTTTTGATGGACATAAGCACCTGGTTGGGATTGATGGGCTTGATCAGGTAGTCGTCAATTTTGGCACCGATCGCCTCTTCCATGATCTGCTCCTCTTCGCTTTTGGTGATCATCACCACCGGAAGATTTGGTTTGTGGTTTTTTATCAAGGCCAATGCTTCCAGGCCCGACATGCCCGGCATGTGCTCATCCAAAAAAACCAAATCAAAATGTTTTGATTCGCAGAGTTCAACGGCATCCGAGCCATTGTTTACAGGGGTCATGTCGTATCCCCGCTGTTGCAGGAATAAAATGTGGGGCTTCAATAAATCAATCTCATCATCGGCCCACAAAATGCTATATCTTTGCATGGAACTGGTTAGTAAATGATGTTAAGCAAAACTCAATGGGTTGTCAGTTTGATCCCGATAACTATCGGGACGAAAACTGACTTGAGGAATCAAATTGGCCTTCGAGTACCTCAGGCTGACATGCCTTCAATTGTTTTGCGTAACCTTCGTTAGTAAAAATCTTTCTAATTTACATCAATAACCTCAATCTTACCCGATCCGATTGAACAAAAAGAAAATCATCAACGACCCGGTGTATGGATTTATCTCCATTCAAAACGAGTTGATCTTTGACCTGGTGCAGCACCCCTACTTTCAAAGGCTGCGGTATATCAAGCAATTAGGCCTCAGCAACCTGGTGTATCCGGGGGCGCAACACACGCGCTTTCACCATGCGTTGGGCGCCTTGCACCTGATGGACCGCGTGGTAAAAAACCTGCGGTTGAAGGGCATAGAAATCAGCGACCAAGAAGAACAAGCGTCCCTTATTGCCATCTTGCTTCACGACATTGGCCACGGCCCTCTTTCGCACGCTTTGGAAGAAACATTGCTGCAAGAAGTTAATCATGAGAGTTTATCGTACCTCTTCATGAAGACGTTGAACAATCAATTTCATGGTGAGTTGGATCTGGCCATCAGTTTTTTCAGGAACACCTATCACCGAAAATTTTTTCATCAGCTGATCAGCAGCCAGCTTGACATTGACCGGCTCGACTATATGCAACGCGACAGTTTTTTTACAGGTGTGATGGAAGGGACGGTGGGCGTTGACCGAATCATCTCCATGTTGACGGTGCACCGCGATGAACTGGTGGTAGAAGAAAAAGGAATCTATAGCATTGAAAGTTTTTTGCATGCCCGCAGGCACATGTATTGGCAGGTGTATTTGCACAAGACAGCCTTGAGTGCCGAGCGCATGATCGTGAACATCATCCGCAGGGCACAGTATCTTTTGAGGGCGGGTGAAGACCTGATCGCATCCCCTCCACTTAAAGATTTGCTCACCCACGCTTATACCATACAGGACTTTAGCAATAACCCTGAACTGTTAAACTCTTTTGGGCAGATGGATGACCACGATGTGTGGGGGGCGATGAAATTTTGGCGCAACCACACCGACCCTATCCTTTCGGGGTTGTGCAACCGATTAATTACGCGCGAGTTGTTCCAGATCATGTTGTCCACCGATCCGATACAAAAAAAGATGGTAGATAAAGTGCGACATGAAATCCACCAGGTGTATGGCATCCTTCGCAACGATACAACCTATCTGTATTCCTGTGGCACCGTAAGCAACGAAGCGTAT
This sequence comes from Cytophagales bacterium, assembly GCA_031422215.1. Lineage (GTDB taxonomy): Bacteria > Bacteroidota > Bacteroidia > Cytophagales > Cyclobacteriaceae > ELB16-189. The sequence goes on from JANOQB010000196.1 coordinate 8,359, forward strand.
GTATCGGGTGGAACCTCAATCAATATATTGACCAAACAAGGAGAGGTGATGGACATTGCCCTTGCCTCCGACCTTCCGAGCATAAAGGCCATCAGCAAAATCGTTGAAAAAAATTATCTATGCTGGCCTAAAAATGTATCTTTGTAAATGGTGTATTCTATACAATGCCGTGTTCACCTGTTACCGTCTTCTAATCATACCATAAGGATTTATGGAGTTTAGCATATCAGAAATTGCAGCCATGCTTGGCGGGGAATTGGCAGGCGATGGCTCGGAAAAAATAAATATGCTTGCCAAAATCCAGGATGCCAAAAAAGGCCAGATTGCATTTTTATCGAACCCCAAATACGAATCGTTCATTTACACGACCAATGCCAGTGCGGTAATCGTAAAAAAAGATTTTCAACCTAAGAAAGAAATTGACTGCACGTTGATCCGCGTGGACGACCCCTATCTTAGTTTCACCACGTTGCTGGAAGAATATCATAAATTGGTTTCCTTCCAGAAAACCGGAATAGAACAACCTTCCTTTATCGGTGAAAATTCCATTACAGGATCAAATATTTACCGGGGCGCTTTCTCGTACATCGGAAACAACGTGAAGATCGGTGACGATGTAAAAATATATCCACAGGTTTTTATTGGCGACAACTCAACGATTGGCGACAACACCATTTTGCATCCCAATGTGAAGTTATATGCAGGCACACGCGTGGGCCAAAATTGCGTGATCCATGCGGGCACCGTGATAGGAAGCGATGGGTTTGGGTTTGCTCCACAAGAAGACGGCACCTATAAAACCATTCCACAATTAGGAAATGTATTGATTGAAGACTACGTGACCATTGGTGCCAATACTACCATTGATTGCGCAACTTTATATGGCGACTCCACCATCATCCGCAGAGGGGTGAAGTTGGACAATCTTATCCAGATCGCCCACAATGTGGAAGTAGGAAGGAATACGGTGATCGCAGCGCAAACAGGAATTTCGGGTTCGGCCAAGGTGGGCGAAAATTGTGTGATTGGCGGACAGGTAGGAATTGCAGGGCACCTCGAACTGGCCAACAACTCGAGCGTGGGCGCCCAGTCAGGCATTTCGAAGAACGGAAAAGCGGGCCAGCAATTATTTGGTTCGCCCGCTTTTGATGTGAAGGACTGGCTAAAGTCGTACGTGATATTTAGGCAATTGCCCGACCTTAAAAACCGGCTTAAGCAATTGGAAGAAAAAGTAAACGGAGTGCCAAAGGTGATGGCGAATGGTTCGCAAAAAGGGTCGGATTGAGTCTGAGCTTGCGCACCAAGAAGGATTGGAAATTTAGCCGTCTAAAATTTGATTTACATTTTCGATCAACCATTATTGTGAATAATCTTAATGTCATGCACACAGAAAATATATTTATTGCTCACCCAACTACTCCTCAACAAATCAACGCGCTTAAAGCGGTTGTCAAGGCATTTAATGTCAAGTTTGAGGTCAAAAGAAAAGGATCGGTTGCAAGTTCTAAATCTGGTAAAGCAGAAGCGTTAAACAACATTAGGCAGGGATTTAAAGAGCTAAAGCTTATCCAACAAGGAAAATCAAAAGCAACTTCGGCCAAAGATTTTTTGAATGAGCTATAACGTAAAAATTGCGGACAACTTTAAGAAGGAAGCAAAAAAGTTACTTAAAAAGTATGTGTCTCTAAAAAAAGAACTGGCTGAACTTTTTTTAGAACTGGAAATCAATCCTTCAAAAGGAACCCCACTTGGCAACAATATTTATAAAATACGCCTCGCCATAACTTCAAAAAATAAAGGAAAGTCAGGGGGTGCCCGATTGATTTCATTTGTGAAAGTGGTGGATGGAGAGTGTATCTGTTATCCATATATGACAAAGGGGAAAGAGGCAGCATATCCGTCAGAGAAATAAAAGAAATTCTTAAAAGTGAAGGTTTGTTATAGCCGCAATAATGTGAAGGCCCGTAATTTTCCTTAATTTATTGTATTGCTATCCATTAAAACGAACTCATTTGAGCCAAATCCCCACTTTTTGGATAATCCCGATATTCAGGGTTAAATTTGCACCACTTTTTTTACAATGAGTTTAAACCATAAGCAACAGACGATCAAAAAATCGGTAACGCTTTCCGGAGTGGGGCTCCACACAGGCGTGCAAACAAACATGACCTTTGTGCCGGCCAAGCCAAATCATGGAATAAAATTTCAACGTATTGATTTACCGGGCTCGCCCATTATTGATGCCGACTGCGACCGTGTAGTGGACGTATCGCGCGGAACAACCATTGAACAAAGTGGCGCCCGCGTGAGCACCATTGAACACACGTTGGCCGCTTTAGTGGGTTTGCAAATCGACAATGTGCTGGTTCAATTGGATGGCCCCGAAGCCCCGATCATGGATGGCAGCTCCATCCAATTTATAAATGTGTTGAAGGAAGCCGAATCGGAAGAACAAAACGCTTTGCGCGATTTTTTTGAAGTACAAGACAGCATCTTTTATCGTGAAGCAAGCCGCAACGTAGAAATTGCCGCCCTGCCACTGGACGACTATCGCGTTACGGTGATGATCGATTATAACTCGCCTGTGTTGGGCAGCCAGCACGCATCCATTACCAACATCCTACAGTTTGAAAAAGAAATTGCCTCATGTCGCACTTTTTGTTTTTTGCATGAACTGGAAATGCTCTATAAAAACAACCTGATAAAGGGCGGTGATCTGAACAATGCCATTGTGATTGTGGACCGTGTAGTGGAACCACACGAACTTGACAATATTGCCAAGATGTTGGGCAAGCCGAAAGTAGAAGTAAAAAAGGAAGGCATACTCAACAACGTAGAACTTCGCTATAACAATGAGCCGGCCCGCCACAAACTATTGGACATTATTGGCGATTTGTCGCTGGCAGGCAGGCCCCTGAAAGCCCAGATATTGGCGGCCCGGCCTGGCCATGCAGCCAATGTTGCCTTTGCCAAAAAACTGAAGAAGGCCATGGCCGATGCCGACAAAAAAGGAGTGCCCCGCTATAATCCAAACCTCCCTCCGGTAATGGATATCAACCACATCGTGAACACCCTGCCGCACCGCTATCCATTTTTATTAGTTGACAAAGTGATTTACCTCGATCAGGAAACCGTGTGCGGGATAAAAAATGTTACCATGAACGAGCCCTTCTTTCAAGGTCATTTTCCTGGCAACCCGGTGATGCCGGGCGTGTTGCAAGTGGAAGCCATGACCCAGGTGGGAGGAATATTGGTGCTGAACACCGTGCCCGACCCTGAAAATTATTGGACTTATTTTTTAGGCATTGATGAATGCCGTTTTAGAAAAATGGTTTTACCAGGTGATACCCTCGTCATCCAATGCGATTTGTTGGCACCCATTAAAAGGGGCATTGCCAAAATGCGAGGCCGTGCATACGTAGGCAATACATTAGTGTGCGAAGGCACCATGACAGCAAGCATAGTCCGTAAAGATTTATGAGCCACTCACCTTTAGCCAGCATTCACCCAGAGGCGAAGATTGGCACCAACGTAACCATTGAAGCGTTCGCTACCATAAAATCCAATGTAGTGATTGGCGACAATTGCTGGATTGGCCCCAACGCCATCATCTGGGAAGGTGCGCGCTTAGGCAAAAATGTGAAAGCATTTCCGGGTGCATCCATCTCGGCCGTGCCGCAAGATTTAAAATTTGCCGGAGAGGATACCGAAACTTTTATTGGCGACAATACTATTGTTAGAGAGTACGTCACCATCAGCAAGGGCACATCCGATAAGTTTAAAACAATTGTGGGAAGCAATTGCCTGTTGATGGCCTACGTGCATGTGGCGCACGATTGCGTGGTGGGCAACAACTGCATATTGGCCAACGCGGTGCAGGTAGCAGGCCACGTACACATCGAAGACTTTGCCATTATAGGAGGGGCCAGCGCCTTGCATCAATTTGTAAAAGTAGGTGCCCACGTGATGATATCCGGTGGCTCGCTGGTGCGCAAAGATGTTCCACCTTTTACCAAAGCTGCGCGCGAACCACTTACCTACGCAGGCGTAAATTCCGTGGGCTTGCGCAGAAGGGGATTCTCCCCTGAAAAAATAAGTGAGATACAGGAAGTATATCGCTACATATTCCTCAAAGGCTTGAACAATTCTAAAGCACTCGACCTGGTGGAAAATGAATTGTCAATCAGTGAAGAGCGCGACTACATCGTCTCCTTCATCCGCACCAGCGAGCGCGGTGTTATGAAAGGGTTTTCGGCAAACTCGTCCTCGGTTGAATGAGGATTACGGCCAAAAACCTAAGCAAGCGGTTCAACCGCGAATGGATTTTTAAAAACCTCAATTACCAATTTACTTCACCGGCAACCTACGCCATCATTGGGCCAAACGGTTCGGGCAAATCAACTTTACTGCAAGTGTTGTGGGGGCAGATGATGCCCAGTGAAGGATCGGTTGTTTACGAAATGAACGAAAAGGAAATTGCCCAGCCTGATTTTTTTAAATATGCATCCATTGCCACACCCTATATGGATTTGATTGATGAGTTCACCCTGGAAGAGATGATGGATTTTCATTTTTCTTTTAAGGAAATCAGGGACAACAAATCCATCGAAGAAGTGATAGAACGAACGGGACTTGGCCACGCACGCCATAAAACAATTTCCAATTTTTCTTCAGGCATGAGGCAACGGTTAAAGTTGGGACTTGCATTTAATTCGCGTTGCCATGCATTGTTCTTAGATGAGCCCACTACCAATCTGGACATAAAAGCCATCGATTGGTATAATGAAAACTTAGCGATGGTGCCGGATGAAACGGTAGTGTTCATTGCCTCCAACCAGGAGCACGAATACCCTGCCGATGCCCAGAAATTGGATATTATGACTTTTAAAAAAGGTTACTAAGAAATAAAAAGTGCCATTAAACCTTGATATTTCCTATAACTTCAACATCACAGTTTTTTTTCAAACTTCAATTTCCTAAGTTTAAGGTGTTTTAAATTCAATAAAAATGAAAGCAATTCGAATTCTTACCATGTTGGGTCTTATCGCGGTATTGGTTACCTACTCCAATTGCGATGGCAATAAGCCTCCACCCAAACCGATTACAGATGTACAGTTAGAGAAACTTTCAAAATCTTGGAAAATAGACAAGGTTACACTTGATGGAGTCGATAAGAAAACTGACTATAGCTCCTTTGCGCTTACCTTGAGCGGAACGGCAGGTAATACCTCTTTTGGCTACACAGCATCGGGCCGCCCTGCATTGAGCCCATGGAAATCGAGTGGGACTTGGGAATTTGGCACTGCCCCTGAAACACAAATCATTAGGGACAAAGGCACCACCGATCAATTGGACATGACTTACGCGGTAACTGAATCCACATTGCAAGTTTCTTTTACATTTAATGGTGCAGGATATACTGCCCGCACAGGAGTAGTGAAAGGTGCATGGGTGTTTACTTTCAAACTTTGATTTTCTATTAGTCGTCTGACCGCCTGCCTTTGCCGCAGGCAGGTTTCAAGCGGTCTTGATGAAACAAATCACAAAACCCTGCCATATGCGCGGGGTTTTTTATTTTAGCACCACTACGGTAATGCCGGCTCCGCCACGCTCCACGTGATCATCGGCAAGGGAAACAACTTGTTTTGTTTTCTGCAAGTGTTCCCGTATCACTTTTCGCAATACGCCTTCTCCTTTGCCATGCAATATTTTAAGTTGCGATTGGCCCAGCAAAATGGCATCGTCAATAAATTGATCGAGCACAGAAATGATTTCTTCCACGCGCTTGCCCCGCACATCCAGCGTAGTGTTGAATGACGATTGCTTGCTCATCATATCAACGCCCATAGACCGGGCACGTGTAGTGGTGGGGTTTACTTCGGCTAAATCACTGCGAACTAATTTTTTGAGTTTGACATTCGAGCGAAGGTCACCGAATTGAACCACTGCATTGTCTTCTTTAATGGAAAGCACCGTGCCGCTCACCTCTTGGCCGATCAACCGCACCTTATCACCCACCACAATTATTTCCTTTTTGTTAACTGGTTCGTTGGGGGCTGGCTGCACTTTGGAAACTAAAGTTTGCAATCCTTGTCTTGCCTTTCGGGTTTCTTTTTTTTCGGCTTTATTCTCGCGTATGTGGCGGATGGTTTTTTCTATCTCACGGTTGGTGTCGCTCAACAATAAAGAAGCTTCCTCTTTCGCCTTGTTTATGATTTCTTTCTTCTTTCCTTCCAATTGAGTTGACAAGGCTTCGTAACGAGTTAATGCCTCCTGTAGTTTTTTCTCGTTTTGCCCTATCTCTATTTTCTTCTTCTCGATCCACTGCTTTTCTTCGGCCACCGACTTCATCAAGGTTTCCAGACCGGTAAGTTCTGCCCCGATAATTTTTTCTGCCCGTTGAAGGGTGGCCGAAGGCAATCCTGTTTTGCGAGCTATCTCCAAAGCAAAAGAACTTCCGGGTTTTCCTATTTCAAGTTTGAACAGCGGCTCTAGTTTTTTTTGATCAAACTGCATGGCACCATTTCGGATGCCTGTGTTATTACTGGCAAACAGTTTTAAATTATAGTAGTGAGTGGTGGCAATTCCCCATACTTTTTTTTGCGTAAGGTCTGTTAAAATAGATTCGGAAATGCCGCCACCAAAATTGGGGTCGGTGCCCGAGCCCAGTTCGTCCATGAGCACCAATGTTTTGTTGTCCGAATGCTGAATAAAGAAACTCATGTTTTTCAAGTGCGAACTGTAGGTGCTCAGATCATTCTCGATGGATTGCTGATCGCCAATGTCCAAAAAGATATTGTTAAAAATCCCCACGGTAGATTTGTCGTGCAACGATGGAAGCAAACCACACTGCACCATGTACTGAACAAGCCCAACGGTTTTAAGGCAAACAGATTTTCCTCCGGCATTGGGGCCGGAAATGAGAAGGAATGGATTCTCATCAGTAAGGTCGATGGTGAGGGGAACGATTTCACGTTTTCCTTTTAAACTCAAATAAAGTAACGGGTGCCTGGCATGGAGCCAATTGAGATCGGGTTCATTTTTTAACATTGGCATTTCTGCCTGTATGTCGCGCGAGAATTTTGCTTTTGCCCGCGTGAAATCCATCACACCCAAAAAATGAAAAGCAGGAAATACTTCTGGCAAATGAATGCGCAGCAATGAAGTAAGCTCTTTTAATATCTTGATCACTTCTCTCCTTTCGGCATGGTGCAAATCCCTGATCTCGTTATTTGCTTCGAGCACTTCAGCAGGCTCCATATAAATGGTTTGACCGGTGGCCGATTCATCTACTATAATCCCTTTGATCTTTCGTTTATGTTCGGCCAACACGGGAATCACCAACCGGCCATCGCGGATGGCTGCCGACACACCATCGGCAACCCAGCCCTGCTCCACGGCATGACGAAAGAGCTGATCCATGAGCCGCTTTACTTTTAGTTGTTCGGTATGCAACTCCTTTCTGATCTTGGCGAGATCAACACTTGCATTGTCGCGCACGTGGCCCTGATCGTCAAACTTGGCTTTTATACTTTTTATTAGATTGCCAAGGTCGGGCACTTCTGTGGAGAGTTTGAACAGCGCAGGGTACGAATCTTCGCGTTGCTTAAAAAAATCTTTGCATGCAGAAATTGCTTCCAACGACTTTATGATTTGTTGAAACGCCTCTTCTTCCAGGTAGCTTCCCTCAATGGCTGCGCGATCAACGTGTTCATCGGTGTTGCCATGTTGGGTGGAGGGGAAATCGGTTTCTGATTCGAGGATGAGTTTGAACTCCAAGTTTTGCTTTAGCAGCGATTGCACTTGGTGAAAGGAAGATGAAAATTGCATGCCCAACACCTGTTGCACACCCAATGGCCCCTGGCAATAATCAACAAGCCGCGACCGTATCTGATCGAAGCCTAACCGCTGCTCAATTTCTAACGGAAAAACCATTTCACTCCGGGGTGACGCTGGGAAGTCCGGTTACCTTTCGCTCGCGCAAGCTCAACGAATCGATCACGATCTCATATATTTTTTCCAACTCGGTGGGGTGGTCAAAATAATATTGGTAGGTTTTCTTAAGCGTGGAATCGGCCACTCCATATTTTTTTAAGGTGGCTTCCTCAAAGGGCATGAAAAGTTTTCTTGCCGAATCCTGGGCGAGGGAATAATTGCTGAGCTTGGCCTCGGCCAGATAAAACTCGATCATGATTTGGGTAAGCTGCTCGGAAGCAAGAATATCTTTGGGTGGTTTTTCGGTGCGGCAACTGACACTTAACAACGCGCACAACAATGAGATAAGGATGAAGATGATTTTATTGGATCGGTGTGATTTGTAATTCTGCCAAAGCGGTAAAAACCTTAGTAGAAGATTATGCGCAATAGCAAAATCCAACCTTATTACCTTATAAAAGCAAAGCCATGCCTTTGGCATAGTACGAGAAAAAATCAGGTAATAAGGTTGGGATGGTTTCATGATTTAAATTTTCTACTAAGGTTACTGTGTAAAACGTAAAATTAATTTTGCCTGCTTCTGATTTTTGTCGTTGACTTGTGCGTGCGGAGCGGGCAAGGCCTGCCGGACAGGCAGGGATTGAAGTGGAAAGCACCATGCGCCTCGCGTGGGCTTGCAACAAAAAGCCCGGTGCCCCTGCGCCTCGCGGGGGCATGACCCCAAATGACCTCACCCCCTGAAAGAGAGGGGGTGACTCTCTGTTGAAAACTTATCTCTTTGAAATATCTACTCATTGCCAATCATTTTTTTTCGAAGCTTAACCTTCAATTGACCATGTTGAAAATGTAGGGTGCGAAATTACTCATATTTCTTATTTTTGGGGCTGCTAAAAAAGTGCCAGAGTGAAAGAGCTGCTGAAAAAACTGCGTAAGTACGAAATACAGATCAGAAAGGCCATCAACAGCCAGATGCAGGGTGACTTCCACTCCATCTTTAAAGGCACGGGCCTGGAGTTTGACGATGTGCGGCCTTACCAATATGGTGATGATATACGCACCATTGACTGGAATGTGTCGGCCAAGGGGCATGGCACTTTCGTGAAAACATTTAAGGAAGAAAAGGAGCAGACCATTTATTTTATTTTGGACGTGAGCGCTTCGCAGCTTATTGGCAGCAAGGGAAAAACCAAGTTTGATGTGTCAACCGAAATTTGTGGCGTGCTTGCGTTGTCGGGTGCGAAGGAGTCGAGCCAGGTGGGGCTCATTTGCTACTCGGACGAGCGCGAGAAATTTTTAAAACCAAAGAAAGGCATCGGACAAGCGTATGAGATCATCAGCAGCCTGACGAAGCTGAAGCCAAAATCGGAAAAGACAAACCTGAACAAGGCGATTTCATTTGCGTTGGATTCCATCAAGCGCAGGAGTGTGATCATCATCTTGTCGGATTTTATTGACGAAGGTTATGAGCACCGCCTAAAATCGCTCGCGCGCAAACACGACCTGGTGATGATACAGGTGAGCGACAAGCGCGAAACGCAACTTCCTGCGCTGGGCATTATACCGGTGCTGGACAACGAGAGCCACAAGACGGTGTGGGTGAACACGGCCTTTGGCGGCTTCCGTGAGAAAATTGCAACGCAGCACGGTGCAAGACAAAAAGCATTGTTGGATTTTAGCCGGAAGCACCAGATCAACTTCATCAGCATCTCCACCGAAGAAGAATATGTTTCGAAGCTGCTCAAACTTTTTAAGATCAGGAATAAATCCATTAAGAGTGCGTAGCGAAACCTTGAATAGCGTATCGTCCCCGAAGCGGGAGACGATACTTGACTCAAAAATAATTTACTCGTTTGCTACCGAAGCTTCCCACATCGTCTCCCGTTTCGGGGACGATGAGAGGCAACGCAGGTTGAATAGCGTATCGTCACTAAAGTTGGAGACGATACTTGACTCAAATAAATTCATTAAGAGTGCGTAGCGTAATTTTCTTATCCATTTTATTTTTCGGTTGCGCTTGGGTTGTTCAGGCGCAGCAAATGACCGTGACGGGTAAGTTCAAAACCGACAGCGTAAAATTGGGCGAGCCAATAGAGTATTACCTGACGGCAAAATATCCCAGCCAATGGCAAGTGCTGTTCCCCGATTCCACTTTTTCGTTTGCTCCGTTTGATTATCAGAAAAAAAGATATTTCCCTACGCGCACCATCAACAACCAAAGCACGGACAGCGTGGTGTATGTGTTGGCCACCTATGAAATAGACAGCCTACAAACTTTGAAGCTCCCCGCTTTTGTGGCGCTGCCCAACGACTGCACCGTGTATGAAAGCAACATCGACACTGTTTTTTTTAAACATTTGGTACAGCAAGTTCCGGATTCACTCACCGCAGAGCAACTTCCTTTAAAAACAAACACGGAGTATAGTCCTGTAAGCTGGCTTTTCAATTATCCGGTTTTATCCATTGTGGTAGGGGTGCTCGTGCTGGTTTTGATCATCGTGTGGGTGTTGTTTGGAAAGAAAATAAGAAAGCACTTCACGTTGAAACGCCTTACGAAAAGGCATCAGGAGTTTATCAGTGCATTTGATACGGCAACGGAAAAGATGAAAGGGACGTTCACACCAGAATCGGCTGAGCGGTCGGTATTGATTTGGAAGAAATACATGGAGGAACTCGTTACCAAGCCTTACACAAAATCCACCACGCGCGAACTGAAAGAAATCGAAAAAAACGAAACGCTGGTAAGTGCGTTGCATATTATTGACCGATCTATTTATGGACGCATCGCACCGGATTCGCTTGACTCCTTTCTGAACTTAAAAGAATTTTCGCAAATGCAATTCAATAAAAAATTGGAGGAACTGAAGCATGAATGAGGCATTGGACCCGTGGTATTCGTTGAATTGGTTTTTTCCTGGCACACTCAGTTCATTTACCTGGGAAAACAAATTCTATTTATATGCCCTGCTGTTGGTGCCCGTGCTTTTTGTAGTGCGCTGGGCCATCCGCTATTTCCTCAATCAAAAACTTCCCATCGCTTTGTTGAAAAGCGACCTGAAAAGTTCGCCCGTAACTTGGTTGCGCTTGCTTCCCGAACTGCTCATTTCATTAGTGCTATGTTTATTGCTGATAGCCTTGGCAAGGCCGCAGCGCACCAACGAAAAAGTGGAGCAATGGACGGAAGGGATTGACATCATGCTCGCCATCGACATCAGTCAATCCATGCAGATAGAAGACTTTGAACCCAACCGCCTGATGGCTGCCAAAGATGTGGCCCGCGATTTTATAAAAGGCCGGCTGCAAGACCGCATTGGTATAGTGGTATTTTCCGGAGACGCATTTTCGCTCGCACCATTGACCACCGACTACCGGCTGCTAAACTCCTACATAGACGACATCAGTTTTGAAATGATCGAGTCGCGCGGCACGGCCATAGGCTCTGCCTTAGCGGTGGTCACCAACCGCATGCAAGAGTCGAAATCAAAATCAAAAGTTTGCATTTTGCTGAGCGATGGCGACAACACCGCAGGCAATATCGATCCGATCACATCAGCCGAACTGGCGGCCGCCTACGGTATAAAAATCTATACCATCATTGTAGGCAAAGAAGGGCTGGTGCCTTTTGGAAAAGATTATTTCGGACGGCCCAATATGGTGGAGAATACCATTGACGAAAGCACCATGCGCAACATTGCAAGGATTGGTGCTGGCGAGTTTTTTAGAGTGACCGACAACGAAGCGTTGAAAAATGTTTTCAGCCGCATTGATAAATACGAGAAAGCCGAAATACAAGAGACACGCTTCAAAGACACTTCTGATTATTATTTCATTTACCTAACCTGGGCGGTGGTGTTCTTTTTATTCTGGCTGCTGTTGAAGTCAACGTTTCTTTCCAATGCATTGCAGGATTGAAGCTGTAAAAAAAGTAGGCAGACCCGATAGCTATCGGGTGCAGTAGGCAGTATGTGCGACCGCATTCGCCATGCGATTGTTCGCAACTGAACATCCTGATACAATCAAACTCTTTAAGTATAGATAAAAACATTGTTTTTGGATTTGGCACAATTATTAATACTACATTTAGGAATTAATTAATGCCCTGGATAAAACCTCCAAGGTTTGTTTGCTGAGGATACAAACCTTGGAGGTTTGGCGGTAACGTTAAACATTGAATGAATGAAAAAATATCAACTCGGTGAATTTGAAGAAGTGGTCATGCTCACAGTGGGCATCCTATACAAAGATGCTTATGGAGTATCCATCAAAAAAGAAATTGAATCGCGATTGAAACGTGGTGTAAGCGTGGGCGCTTTGCAAACTGCTTACACCACGTTTCAATCGCGATTCAATTTCTTTTTT
>JANOQB010000197.1:0-8527 GCA_031422215.1 Cytophagales bacterium
AGCATCTTTTTGTCTTGACTTTTTTTGGGTACTTTTTTGTGTCAAGACAAAAAAGTGCCAAATCAACAAATGAAACCAAACATAAACAACCAATATTGAATGGAGAAAGTACCACCTCGTTAGTATTTCTGGTCAGTGCAATTTGTCATGCACCCCAGCGTTGCCATGAGAAATTGATTTTATAACTTTGTCCATCTTTTACGCTATGACTCTATTTCGGGAATTTGGATGGACAGAGGCCATGCTGATCTTGGTCTTTCTTATCGGCTACGGTCTCTACATCGGGCGTATTGTTAAAATCAGCCGCACACTCCATACACCGTTCAATACGGTCTTTATCAAATTGTTTATACGCTCCGTATTTATGGCGCTTCTCCTCATCTCCATATTGGGCCCCACCTTTGGCGATAGCAAGCGCGAAATCAAATCCGTGGGCAAAGACATTATGATCTGTGTGGACTTGTCCAAATCAATGGATGCTTTTGATGTGCAGCCAAGCCGCTTGGAGAAAGTTAAATTTGAAATGAAAAGAATTGCAGCCGCCTTTAACTCCGACAGGCTGGGAATAATTATTTTTTCTTCGGAAGCATTCATGCAGTGCCCGCTTACCTACGATCAAAATGCCATCAACCTTTTTATTGAAACCATGAACACCAGCTTAGTGCCAAGCAGCGGCACCGACTTTGCGCCACCCATTCGCATGGCTTTGTCGAAATTGGAAGACAACGAAGGACCAAGCAACGAACAAAAATCAAAAGTGATAGTGCTCATCAGCGATGGCGAAGACTTTGGCGATGAAACGGAAGAAATAGCTAAGGAAGTGGAGGACAAAGGGTACAAACTGTTTACCTTGGGCGTGGGCACTGAACAAGGCAGCCAGATTGTGGCTGGCAAAGGTTATAAAATTGACAAGCAGGGAAACACGGTGGTATCAAAATTGAACTCTGGCTCACTCAAATCGCTGGCCGACAAAACGGATGGCGATTATTTTGAAATAAACGGATCGCGCAACGATGTGAGCAAACTGATCAATACCATTGGAAAAATAGAAGGCCAGATGCGCGATGCACGTGTGGTGGATGCTTCGGCCAACCGCTTTTACTATTTTCTGCTGGCTGCGTTGATCCTTTTGGTGTTGGATATTTTGGTGAGCGTAAAAACGGTAACGATATGAAGACTTTGCTTTTTGCTTTTCTGGCTCTGGTTTTCACGGTCGATCCCACCAAGATCGGTAAAATCAATTCTTTAAAATCAGAAGCCAAGGAAGAATATCAGAAAGGAAATTTTAAAAAGGCCATTGAAAAATACCGTTACCTGATCGATTCGCTAAACGTAACAGAAGACGAAGTGCGGTTGAACCTTGCCAATGCCTACTTCGAAGCCAAGGACACATCCAATACTCTTCAAAGCTATCAGCCACTCACGCAGAGCACCAATTCAAAAATCCGCTCGATAGCCCATCAGCAAATGGGTGTGTTGGCCAACAGGCAAAGCAAATTTGAAGAAGCATTGGCCAGCTTTAAGCAGGCACTGAAAGCAGACCCCACCAACGAAGACGCACGGTTCAACTACGAAATGGTGAAGAAAAAATTGGAAGAGCAAAAGAAGAAAGAAGAACAGGAAGAAAAAGAGGATCCGAATAAACAAGATAAGAACGAAGACCAGAGGAAGGAAGAAAACAAAGACAATAAGGACGAGAACAAAGACAACAAAGACCAGAAGGACAAGCAAGACCAACAAAAAGACGATAAAGAAAAGCAGGAAAAGGAAAGCAAAGAGCAAAAAGAAAAGCAGGATAAAGAAGCGAAGGAAAAAAAAGATCAACAGCAAAAAGAGCAAGAGCAAAAGGAAAATAAAGACAAGAAGGATATACCTCCGTCCGTGTCGGATAAGCTAAAGCAAATGGAAATGAGCGAGGAAAAAGCGAAGATGATCTTGGAGGCCATGAGGAACCAGGAGATACAATATCTACAGCAAAACAAACGCAAGGCAACCAAGCCACGGGATAAGGGAAAACCGGATTGGTAGTTGGGGAATCAGAATATAATAGAAGTCAGAATGTAGGAGTTAGGAGTGAGTTTGAGTTTGTCCCGATAGCTATCGGGATTGAATTTGGGATTGAGTTTGAGATTTGGGGTTAACGTTAAACATCGAACTAAGTATGAAAGAAGTTTACATCGTGTCTGCCGTGCGCACACCCATAGGGAGTTTTGGCGGCAGTCTGGCAAGTGTATCAGCCACACAACTGGGCGGCATCGCTGTGAAAGGTGCTCTCAGCAAAATCGGACTTGATCCAAAAACAATTCAGGAATTATTTTTCGGAAACGTGATTTCTTCAGGGCTTGGCCAGGCACCCGCCACACAAGTTGCTGTTGCCGCAGGGCTTGGCTACGAAATTCCCTGCACGTTGGTGAACAAAGTTTGCGCTTCGGGAATGAAAGCCATCATGTTGGGAGCTCAGTCCATCATGCTCGGGCAAAATGAGGTAGTGGTTGCGGCCGGTGCCGAAAGCATGAGCAACATACCATATTACTTATTGAAGGCACGCTACGGATATAAATATGGCAACGGTGAACTGTTGGATGGACTTACCTACGATGGCCTTACCGATGTTTATAACCGTTGTGCCATGGGCGTATGTGCCGATAACACCGCAAAAGAAATGAACATCTCGCGGCTAGATCAGGACAACTACGCAATCAATTCTTATAAGCGTTCGGCTGCTGCCTGGGCGGCAGGAAAATTTAACGATGAAGTGATTCCCGTAGAGATCGTTGGCCGCAAAGGTGAAGTGACCAAGTTTGCCGAAGATGAAGAATACAAAAATGTGAACTTCGATAAAATCCCCGGCCTCAAAGCCGTGTTCAGCAAAGATGGAACAGTAACAGCCGCGAATGCGTCCACCATCAACGATGGTGCCGCAGCAGTAATCTTGATGAGCAAAGAGAAAGCAAAAGAACTGGGCATCACGCCTATCGCAAAAATCCGTGGCTTTGCCGATGCCGCACAAGACCCGATGTGGTTCACAACAACTCCATCGCTCGCAATACCCAAAGCCATGAAACTTGCTGGCGTTGAAAAAAGTGATGTGGGCTATTATGAAATCAACGAAGCGTTTTCGGCTGTGGCCATCGCCAACAACATCAAGCTTGGTCTCGATCCCACGAAAGTGAACATCAACGGTGGCGCAGTGGCATTGGGCCATCCCTTGGGCGCTTCCGGTGCGCGCATCACCATGACATTGGCCAACATTCTAAAACAAAACAATGCAACCATTGGAGTGGCCGGCATTTGCAACGGTGGTGGTGGGGCTTCGGCTATTGTTATTGAAAGGGTTTAGGACAATATCAGTTGCTAATACCATGTTATTAAAAGTAGGCAGTAACCTGTAAGCAGTAGGCAGTAAGTTGACCTGCCAACTGGATACTGCCTACTGCCTACTTTTAAGAGTAAAACCTACAAAGGAATAAAATGAAAAAATTGCTTCCAATATTCTTGGTAATAGTCTGCCACTCAGCGCTCGCGCAAAAGGAAGTGAAGACCTACCACGACCCCATGCAGCGAAAGGTGCATGAAGATTATTTTGTGTCGGCTGCCGATGGCCAAACGATGGAAGGAAAGTACCGCAAGTTTTTTCCGAATGGAAAACTATCCATTGAGGGCGAGTTTAAAAATGGTGTGCGATGGGGCACGTTTTACGAATATCATGAGAACGGCAAACTCCTTCGCAAGATCAGCTATGAAAATGGAATGCGCCACGGCACCGTGGAAGTCTATGACGAGCATGGCAACCCCATCCAACATGCATTCTATCAAAACAACAAAATCGTTGACAGCATAAAATCCTTTTTCCCTACAGGAATTCTAAAGCATGAAGGCAGATTTGTGAAGGGCAAGCCCGATGGATTGATGAAAGAATATTATCCGTCAGGAAAAACCCGGAAAGAAATCAACTACAAAAACCAAATGCCCAACGGCATTTCAAAAACCTATTATGAAAGCGGTGTTCTTGAAACCGAAGCGAATTATAGAGATGGATTTGTGAGCGGCTATTATAAACTCTACTATCCCAACGCGCAGTTGGAAATGGAATACATGATCCAGGAAGGTGAGAAGATCGGAGACTTCCGCTATTACGATCCGCAAGGGCCTAAATTGTTGGAGGGGCATTTCATGAACGCGCAACTGCATGGCGATAACATGGGGTACTATGCCGATGGCACCATCCGCCACAAGTATCAATACAAAGCAGGTGGACGGTTCGGAACCAACTATGATTATCATCCCAACGGCAAGGTGAAAGTAAAAGAGCAGATTTCTTTCAATGGGGTAGAGACAAAAATCACTGAATATACTGCCGATGAAAGAATCCGTTTCGAGAAAATTTTTCGCAAAGGAAAACCTTTTGGGATTTGGCTTTACTATTTTGACAATGGTGTGACCGTATCAATAAAGGAAACTTATGAGAACGGACAGCTAAACGGGCTGCGCACCACCTATCACGCCAACGGGCAGAAGGCAACAGAAGAAAACTGGAAGTCGAACATGTTGACCGGGATTGTAAAAAACTTTTACGAAGATGGGAAATTGCTTTCGCAGGCGGAGTATAGCTTCAACCGCTATCACGGGCTCTACACATCCTATCACCCAACGGGCAAAATAAAAGAGCAAGGCATCTATTTCGCCAATTCAAAACACAAGGAATGGAAGGAATACAACGAAGCCGGTGAATTGCTGAGAACCCTTGTATTTAAAGCAGGGCTGCTGGTTGAAGAGAAATAAATCAAAACTCAAAACGGTGTTTCATCGCCTGCTCCGGGAGGTGGAGGAGCGCTGTCGCGGAAGTTTACGCGGCTCTCGCGGGTGATGCTGCTCATGGATTTCATGCCATCGGGTGCATCGTAGTCGGCAAACTTGGTGTACTTGCCAATGAATTTCAACTTCACATTTTCTAGCGAGCCATTCCGGTGTTTGGCTATGATCACTTCGGCCATGCCCTGCGTTGGCATGCCTTCTTCATCCACGGTTATTTTATAATATTCAGGCCGATACAAAAACATTACAATGTCTGCATCTTGCTCGATAGAACCTGATTCGCGAAGGTCTGAAAGCTGTGGCCGCTTGTCGCCACCACGAGTTTCCACGCCTCTGCTCAACTGCGAAAGAGCAATCACAGGCACACTCAATTCTTTGGCTATGCCTTTGAGGGAGCGCGAAATGGAAGCGATCTCCTGCTCGCGGTTTCCTCCCATCTCTCCGCGCATCAATTGCAAGTAGTCAACCACAATCAATTGTATGTTGTGCTCGGCTTTCAGTCTCCGGCATTTGGCACGAAGTTCCAATATGGTGAGCGCAGCCGTATCATCAATAAATATCGGAGCACTTGAAAGGCTCGTGGTTTTATGAACCAACTGTTGCCATTCAAACTCCGCTAAGTTTCCTCTTTTTATTTTCTCTCCTTCCAATTCCGCTTCGGCAGAAATCAACCGGTTCACCAACTGGAGCGAGGCCATCTCCAACGAGAATATCGCCACCGGAAAATTAAAGTCAACGGCTGCGTTGCGCAAGGCCGACACAACAAACGCAGTTTTTCCCATCCCCGGCCTGGCCGCAATAATTATCAAATCCGATTTCTGCCAACCTGAAGTTACACGGTCCAATCGAGAGAAGCCGCTCGGCACTCCGGTCAGTCCGTCTTTATGATTTTTCTTTTCCTGCAATTCCTGAATGGCGCGGAACATGAGAGACTTCATGTTGTCGTAATTCTTGCGCAGGTTAGAATCCGATATTTGAAAAATATTTTGCTCTGTCTTGTCCAGCAATTCGAACACATCGGTGGTGTCCTCGTAGGCATCGTGATGAATCTGAGAGGCAATCTGGATCAAGTCGCGCTTGATGGCCATCTCAATAATAATGCGGGCGTGATACTCGATGTTTGCCGCTGAACTTACTTTGGAGGTCAGTTCGGCAATATAAAAAGCACCACCGGCCACTTCAAGTTTGGCAACTTTCCGAAGTTGGGCCACCACGGTGCGCATATCCACCGGCTCGGTTGCCTTGAACAAGTCGATGATGGCATTATAAATCTCTTTGTGCTGCTCGGTATAAAAATGTTCGGGGCGCAAAAACTCCACCACTGCGGTGAGGGCGTTTTTCTCCAGCATGAGCGCTCCCAAAATAGCTTCCTCCAGATCGAGCGCCTGAGGCGGAAGCTTGCCTAAACTTTCGGATATATCCCGAACTAAAAGTTTAGACTTGCTTCCCATTCCGCTCATAGCAGAACTTAACCTCACTGGCGTTGATCGTTGCTCCATACTTCGTGGTTGTTGTACGTAGTTTCTTTTAGGGGAACAAACGTACTGTAAGAATCCAAACTACCTTGAACAAGTTATCCCCAATCAAACGTGTGGATTTGTTAATAAATTCCTATTCCCTTAGCCATTAAAATTTTAACTCATCGCGAACTCTTATTTCAAACCACAAACATTTTACTTTATCTTTAACGCTTTAATAATAAGCAAGGCTCTTGACATCGACAGAAATTTATCAGCAATCCATTGATAAGCAACGAATAATAGTTATTGGCGGAGGCAGTGGTTTAATTGCTTCCCTGATCGTGCATGCGCTCAGGTTAAATAACCGAAGGTTTGACTATGTGAACGGGGGCAAGACCGAGTCGCTGAAAAAGGATTCCCCAATAATTATCAACGCCAACGAGGTTCAACCTATTGAATATAAACATCATATAGTTGTTTTCGGAAACAACGCTTCTGAAGCAGACCTCGCCCTGTTTGAAAAGTTGGCCAATGCCACTCCCAAAAGCGGCACCATTATATATCCCAAAGCAAATTCCATCCTCTCAAAAATTTGTGCACAAGAACGCATGGACGTGCAGGCCATCCCCTACGAAGTATATAACCACGAAGTAGCCAATGGAAAGACCCTGCTCATAACCAGTACCAGTGAACGGTTTCCCATTCAGCTGCATGGCAACCTTGATCTTCAAGGTGTGAGCGCGGCCAAAGAAGTCCTTAAAAAAATAGGGATTAGCAGCGGCCAATTTTATAAGGCCATAAGTCAATACAAGCCTGCCTGATTTTTCCACACACGCATTCTAATCCCCTACCCGCTTACAATGAAACTTAACTTGAAAATTCCCCTTTGCTTTTTTGATCTCGAAACTACGGGTGTCAACATCACACAAGACCGCATCATTGAAATAGCGGTTATCAAAGTGATGCCAAACGGAGAAGTGATAAAGAAAAGCAATGTGGTAAACCCCACCATCCCAATCCCGCTCGAATCATCTGCCATCCATGGTATTACCAATGAAGATGTTGAAGGCAAGCCGACCTTTAAGGAAGTGGCCAAGGAATACGTAAAGTTCTTCGAAGGGGCCGACATGTCGGGCTTTAACATACTAAAGTTTGATGTGCCCATGCTGGTGGAAGAATTTTTGAGGGCCGGTGTTGATTTTGATTACAGCAGAAAAAAAATAATAGATGCCCAGAAGATTTTTCACCTGATGGAAAAGCGCAACTTATCGGCAGCCTTTAAGTTTTACTGTGGCCAGGAAATGACCGAGGCCCACTCGGCCGAAGCCGACACGCAAGCTACCATGGATGTGTTGTTTGCCCAGATAGCGCGCTACGAAAACCAGGAAGTGACTGACGGGCTTGGCAAAACCATTGGCGTGATCAAAAACGACATGGATGAATTGAACAAGCTGACCGCTACCGAATTGGTTGACCTGGCCGGACGGATGGTGAAAAATCCGCAAGGCGAACCCGTCTTCAATTTTGGCAAACATAAAAACAAATCGGTGCTTACTGTTTTTAAAGATGAGCCTTCGTACTACGACTGGATGATGAATGGTGATTTTCCCTTGGACACCAAACGGAGGCTAACGGAAATCAAGTTGAGTGTGTTGAAGAAGTAGGAAAGTGGTAGGTTAATTCACCTGCAACAACTTATTTTTTACCAACAAAAACTAAAAGAATTGTTGTGGATATAACCCAACTTTTGTTCAAATACTTTTGGTGTCGCATGTGCCAAAATGTGTAGGGTGGAAATTCGAAGCACAATTTTTTTTTTAAAATGCGAAGGGCCGACCATTTCAGTTTTCATTTGACCAACATCATTTGATTACTGGTGGCACTCTGTGTTTTGTTGCCTGCTCATAAGAGTAAGCCAATTTGATCAAGGTAGGTTCTGAATACATTCTGCCTAAAAATTGAATCCCAACTGGTAAGTTTCCTGTCGTGAATCCCATGGGAATTGTAAAGGCAGGTTGTCCTGTATGCGGAGCAATAACTTGACTATTATCACCTTTGTAGTCTTTCAAAGACTCAACAATTTTAGCGGGTTTATTATTCCACGATGGATACACAATGGCATCTATATTCAATTTGTCCATCTGTTCTTCAATGGCTTTTCTAAAGGCAATTCGCTTTACATCAGTGTAAGCATCCAAACATTCTATTTCAGGATTTACCTCTCTTCCCTTATTTTTTGCCAAAGCATTCAA
>JANOQB010000198.1:0-7412 GCA_031422215.1 Cytophagales bacterium
TGCAAACTAATAACAGGGTCACCCACGGTGATCACAAAATTTGAAATGGCAGAAGGATAATTTTTTGCATCAATTACCTGAAAGGATACAATTATTTTGGATCCCACCACTGAGTTGACGGGAATCGTGTATTCATAAGCGATGGGTGATGCGAGGTCGGTTGCTGAAATATCTTTAGTCTCCACTTCTGCCCCTGCCACATAGATCACTAAATCCTGTGCTCCATTGGGGGCTGTTACGGTAAGGTTAGCTGTAACTTTTCCACCTGGAGTGTTCTGTGCTGATGTGGGGGCAACCGTTACCGAAGGCGCGGGCTCAATGGTTTCTTTGTCGCAACTTTGCAAAAATGCAATGCCAGAGATGGCAACTGCAAGCGATAGTACTTTAAATAGATTTTTCATTTGTTATATTTTTTTACGGAAGCAAAATTAGTTGGCCTATGGTCAGGCGTAGTGAAAGCCGGATTAACAATTTATTATCCCCATGTTAACATCTTCATGTATTGTTAACAAATAAAAAAACCTGCCTCATCGAGACAGGTTCTTCCTGATTCTTTTGAATCTCACATCAATTATCCGATGGCTAAATCGTAAAATTATTTCTTATCAAATTTCCATGACAGCCCTACCGAAAACTGAGTGCCCACTTGGTAGCGTTGAATGAGTGCTTCCTGGTCAGTCTTGATTTCATTGTTGTTGTCATTGTCTTGATAAATGCGATAGGCAGCATTGAATGCATTTTGGATGTTGAGCTTAACTTCCATTCTGTTCATAAGCTTCTTGGCTACCTGGAAGTCAACCGATTGCCTCGGCAGCTCCCACCAGGTCGGGAACAATTTATCTCCCACCGAAAAAATGCGCGGACCAAACACATTGTAAGCACCATTCACCGCCCAACCGGTTTCTTCATCATTGTAATAAAGACCAAAGTTTACGATGTAAGGCGATTGTCCTTGCAATGGCCTGTTCTGTATTTGATTGGGCGAACCTGTTCCTATATCAATATTGCTGTTGATGTAAGCCGCGTTTAAATTAAAGGTAGTATTGCGCAAGAGCCTTGAAACACCGATGCTTGCGAGTGACTTACGAAACTCAAACTCCAATCCCCACGAGGTGGCACCTGCAGCATTTCCATAAACCAACTGAGGATTCTCGGAAGTGATTTGAAGGTACAATTCAATAGGGTCTTTAAAATTTTTGTAGAAGCCTCCCAAGCTTATCATCTCTCCGGGATTGGGGTACATCTCATAGCGCAAATCTATGTTGTCGATAAAAGCTGTGTTGAGGTTTGAATTGCCAATGATGGCAGCTTCATATTCAAATTGATAATACAAGAATGGTGCAAGCTCTCTGAACTCTGGCCGGTTTACGGTGCGGCTGTAAGCAGCCCTGATCAACGAGCGGTCTGTTAAATTAAAAGCTCCATTAAAAGACGGAAGCGCAGCGAAAATCGGATTGTTGATATCCACCAAGCCGGTGTTGGTGCGGGCCTTGATGGTTTGGATATTATACTCTCCCCTAAACCCTGCGGTAAAATCAAGTTTGGAGAACGACTTTGAACCCTGCACATATCCCGCTGTTAACAAATTTGTTCCTTCATACGAATCTTGCGGCTGTGTTCCTTCTTCAATCACAAATCCGTTTTTACGATTGATATTTGCCGGAGCAAACACTTGGTCCAGAGGAAGGCGGCTCAACTCCTGGCCGATCGTTTGATCAAAGTCTGCTGTGTTGGGATATTGATAGTTGATATAGCGTGCATTAAAGTTGCGCGTTTTGTATTCGGTATAATAGCCAGCCTTGATCACCGGAGCCATCGTTTCATCATCGCCTTCAAATTTCTTTTCAAAATTCAATCCGTGCGAATATCCGATGTCTTTCAAGTCGCTCCAAAAGCGGCCTGTTTCAAACACGTTTCCCGCTGCCGGCAATTGCATGGTATATGGATTTTCTGTTCCAGCGAATGCCTTGTCACGAAACGTGCGGAATCTACGATAGTCGGGCTCGTTGCGCTTTATAAAATTTAAACCCGTCACCCAATTTAGTGTAGAAGAACCATCGCCCAGTTTGTGGGTGCCTTCCAACTGACCCGAATAGATGGAGCGGCTTAAGTAATGATAGGCATAATTGGTGCGGTCAAAATTTGGGTTTTGGATTTTGTCATCTCCTGTGCGCACGGTGGTTTCGTGCTCGCCCAGTTGAACGAACAAATTTTTGAACTCGATCTTGTTTCTGTCATTGATGTCAACAAGCCAGTTGTGCATACCATTTACGCGCACATCGTTGCTGTAAAAATTGTCCTTGTATTCAAACCGCTTTGTTGCCGAGTTCTCTGTAAATTCATTGTAACGCAAAAAGTCGGATTGATAGTGCTGATAACTGTTTGAATAGGCCAGCGTGGTAAGGTTACTCAATTTTACTCTTCCTATGTTGAAATTGCGGGCCAGTGCAATGTTGAAACCCATATCCAAGGGCGCTTGCTTTTTATTTACGGCAAAATTGTTGGTCAGCGATTTTCCTGCACGCTCGCGCACCGAAGAATTTTTCGCTGACGTACCTAAAATATTGGAAGAGGGAAAATTTTCCGGAATAGAACGAAAGCCATTATCAAATCCTAGAAAATCTGTTTCGCTACCAGTAGAAGACAGCTGATCTTGAAATGTTGTATTGGTCCTAAACCCAAAATTTAAACCGACACTGGTAAAAGGTTCGTAAGAAGGTTGCTTGGTTACTAGCTGAATTACGCCACCCGCAAAATCGCCAGGCAATTCGGCAGTGGCAGTTTTATAGATCAACATTTGATCGATTGCTCCCGCTGGAATCATATCGAACGAAAAAGATCTTCGGTCCACCTCGGTGCTTGGCGCGATAACCCCGTTGATCAGAACTTGATTATATCGTTCGGGCAGGCCTCTAACAATCACAAAGCGATTGTCAACAATAGTAACGCCCGGCACACGCTGCGCAATCTGGGCCACATCACGATCTGGAAGTTTGGTGATCTGCTCGGAGGAAATACCACTTACAACAAGTTTGCTTTCGCGGATCGATTTCAACAGATTTAAATCGGTGGAAATTTCTTTTTTTGCCGTTACAACCACTTCCTCTAATTGGGCCACATCTTCGGCCAAAGAAATTTCAAGCGATGTTTTGCTGGCCGATTCTGTGATAACATCTCTAACGGTTTGTGTTTTGTAGGTGATGGACGACACGATGATCGCATACGTTCCCGGTTTTACATTGGCGATTGTAAAATTTCCATCCAAGTCGGTTGCCGCGCCTACGGTTGTTCCCTCAATAACTGCGTTCGCTCCAATTACAGGCTCCTTTGTTTTTAAGTCAATCACTTTGCCGGATATGATTCCGTTTTGTGCCCATACAACCGTGGTTAAAGCGAGCGAGAATAGGATCAAATAAACTTTGCGTAACATACTTTTAATATTTGATGCAAAGGTGCAGCCTACATGTTATCGCGCTGGGAAGCGTGCGTTATGGAATTGTTATTAGAAAATCCAAATCAGATTAAAAACGGCAGAATTACGCTGAAAGTTAAAATTTGCCTTGCTACCTTGACCCTATGAAAAATCAATTGATAAAACCCATCGCAGATAAAATTGAGCAATTTGAAAAAGAGTATCCTCAAATATCGGAAGAGCGAAAGAAAATCTTAAAACAGCTTGCTGCATTTGTTGAGCAAAGCAAAAGGCTAAAACCAGACGAAGCGGTAGATTTTATTTTTATTTGTACCCACAACTCGCGCAGAAGCCATATCGCACAAATATGGGCGCAGGCAGCAGCAGTTTATTATGATGTAAAAAATATCCGATGCTATTCTGGGGGCACCGAAGCAACCACCTTTAATACAAAGGCCGTGAAAGCGATGAGTACGGTTGGATTTAAAATCGCAAAGAAAGACAATACCGAAAATCCCCGCTATAAAGTTCATATCTCTGGATCACAATCCACTTTAATTGCCTTTTCGAAAAAATATAATGATCCTTTCAACCCCGGAAGCGGCTTTACAGCGGTAATGGTTTGCTCACAGGCCGATGACAATTGTCCGTTGGTGATTGGTGCAGAAAAAAGGATATCCCTTCCTTTCAAGGATCCCAAAGATTTTGATGGCACGCCACAAGAAGAAGCAAAATACCATGAGCGTGTGTTGGAAATTGGCCGCGAGATTTGCTATGCGTTCTCGCAGGTGAACTAATGCCAAATACCTACTGCCCAAATGCCTAATACCTACTTACTAATGGGCACTTTGCTCAACAACACCTTTATGATGTCGGCAGTTTTCACATTGTCAGCCTCGGCTTCGTAGTTAAGAATGATGCGGTGGTTCATCACGTCCAACGCAATTTCTTTTATGTCTTCGGGCAGCACATAATCGCGGCCATCCATAAAAGCCATTGCCTTGGAAGCCAAATTCATATTGATGCTTGCCCGTGGCGAGGCCCCAAACTGGATGTACTGCGCTTCATGATCCAATTTATATTCTTTGGGCTTGCGCGTGGCCGACACTAACTCTACAATATATTTCTCCAGTGATTCGGAAATCTTCACCTTGTTCACTTCATCGCGTATGGAAAAAATATCTTCCTTGGTCAGCACTTGGTTTACCACAAAGCTGAACTGCATGTTGGAAATCCTGCGCATGATTTCCAGTTCCTGATCTTTGGTGGGATAGTTCACAAACACCTTCATCATAAAGCGGTCTATCTGTGCTTCGGGCAACGGATACGTGCCTTCGTTTTCCACGGGGTTTTGTGTGGCCATCACCAAAAAAGGTTTGTCTAATTTGTAGGTGGTCTCTCCAATCGTCACTTGCTTTTCCTGCATGGCTTCCAACAATGCCGATTGCACTTTGGCAGGAGAACGGTTGATTTCATCGGCCAAAATAATGTTGGCAAAAATCGGCCCCTTCTTTACTTCAAATTTCCCCTCCTTCTGGTTGTAGATCATGGTGCCCACCAAATCGGACGGCAACAGATCGGGGGTGAACTGGATGCGCGCAAAGTCTAAGTGCAACACCTGCGCCACCGTGCTTATGGTAAGGGTTTTGGCAAGGCCGGGCACACCCTCCAGCAGCACGTGGCCGTTGGTGAATAGTCCCACCAGCAGCCGGTTAACCATATAGTCTTGACCCACCACCACTTTGGCCACTTCACTAAAAACCTGTTTGATTTTCTGCTGATGTTCCTTTTGGAGTTCTGTTGTTTCTGCAAACGCCATAATCTTAAGTAAGTAAAAATTTTGAACCGCAATATTAAGGAATTGCGACCAAAATGATGAATGATTTTCAGTTATTCCTGCGGCACGGGGATCGTTTCTTTGGCGGATGCCGAAGGGCTACTTCTTATAGGCAAACTTGAAGTAGATCAACAGCAAGCTCAACGCGCAGATGATACCGTTGGCTATGATCACCGGCCACAGCATAAGTGCAAATGCATAGATCAGCCAAACAACAGTGCTGGTGCACACGATAAGCAGCATAACGAGGCTCAAGTCGCCAGCGCTTTTTGTTTGCCAGGTTTTATACACCTGTGGGATGAAGGTGATGCAACTTAAAAAACTGCCGAGGTAGCCGATCAGATCAGTGGTGGTCATGTTGATAAAAATTTCGGTGAAAGGTATATAAAAAAACTCTCCAAGAGTTATAAACGAAAAATATAGCTGTACGGCAGTTTTGCAACCTATACTTTTGGGCTAAAGCCCGCTTCCTGTAGGAGTTGACTTTAGGCCAAAGTATGAAATTCAAAATTTGTCAAACATCCTGGGCTGAGGTTTTGATAAGAACTTCAAAAAATTGAATGGAACAAGACCCGACAAATAGTGGTTTACGATTATATTGCCGTTTATAAATCAATTTGTTGCACCATGAAGATACGATTGTTCAATGTACTGTTTCTGCTACTTGTTGTGGTTCCATCATTTTCGCAACTGCTCAGCACCCGCGCTGTTCCCGAAGATTGGTTTTTGAAAGACCCCGAGCAGGATAGCTTGCAAGGTGTGAGTGCCGAGCGCGCTTATCAAACCCTGCTGAAAGACCGTCCTTCACGCTCGGTGATTGTAGCCGTTATCGATTCAGGCATTGATATAGATCACGAAGATTTGAAAAACGTGATCTGGATCAATGAAAAGGAAATTCCAAACAATGGAATGGATGATGATAAGAATGGCTATATCGATGACGTGCATGGGTGGAATTTTATTGGAGGTAAGGATGGAAACGTGGATGCCGATACCTACGAACTCACGCGCGAATACATAAGGCTGAAAAGCAAATTTGAAAATGTGGAGGGAGACAAGATACCCAAAAAGCAGAAGGCGGAGTTTGAAAGTTATAAGGCGATCAAGGACAAATTTGAAAAGCTAAAAGAGAAAAACGAAAAGCAGTATAAGTTATACGCAGGCATGTACAAAAGCATCAACTTCAGTATCGACACGTTGAAATCGTTGCTGGGCGTTGAGAAAATTACCCAGGAGGATGTGAAAAAATTGGAGACCTCCGATCCGGGACTGCTGTTCGCTAAAGGTTTTTTATTGAGCATGTACCGCAATATGGGTGACGAAGCAGACCTGGACAGCTACTTGGCTGAGTTGAAAGAGGCTGTGGATTATTACGGGGTGATTGTGAAGTATGGATACAACGAAGAATTTGATTCGCGCATTATTGTAGGCGATAACATAGGCAATGTGAGCGAAAGAAATTATGGCAACAATGACGTAAAAGGCCCGGACCCCAAGCACGGCACACACGTGGCGGGCATCATCGCTGCCGATCGCAAAAATAATCTCGGAGTGAAGGGGATTGCCGATAACGTAAAAATAATGGTGGTGCGCGCAGTGCCCAATGGCGATGAGCGCGATAAAGATGTGGCCAATGCCATTATTTATGCGGTGGAGAACGGAGCCAAAATCATCAACATGAGTTTCGGGAAATCTTTTTCGCCACAAAAGGAGGCCGTTGATAAAGCCGTGCGTTATGCCGAAAACAAAGGGGTGTTGCTGGTGCACGCTTCGGGCAACGATGGAGAGGACATTGACACAGAGAAAAATTATCCCTCGCGATTATACCTCGATGGCAAGGAAGCAAAAACCTGGATTGAAGTGAGTGCTTCGGCCTGGGGCGATAATGAAGATTTTGTGGGAAGTTTTTCCAACTACGGAAAGAAAATGGTTTCGCTGTTTGCGCCCGGTGTGGATATTTATTCAACAGTGCCAGGCAACAAATATGAAAATCAAAGCGGAACGAGTATGGCCAGTCCGTCCACAGCGGGAGTGGCGGCTTTACTGATGTCTTACTATCCGGAGTTGACAGCAGTACAAGTGAAGGATATACTCATGAAGTCATCGAGGAAATTTGATAACCTCAAAGTACAAAAACCGGGAGGCGGCAGGATCGAATTCAGT
>JANOQB010000199.1:0-4820 GCA_031422215.1 Cytophagales bacterium
GTATCGCGAAGGTGCTCATAAAAACATGACGATGATCAGGGATCAAAAGGATTGAAATCAGGGATTTACATGGAGACCAGATAAAGAGTTGTCATTTTTTTATAGACAACTTATGTTGTGCAAAGTTTTGCGTAACATCATTGCCCTTGATTATTTATTGGTGGCGTGGTGGGGCGCCACCGGGCTATTCACTTCAAGTCCGGCCACACACAAACCAACGCACTTCGGGCCTGCCTGCACGTACCGTTTCGGCAAAGGCAGGCTTTCCGTTGCTATCCCTTGCCTAAGTACAGTTTCAATTTCAAATAGTTGAGTTACCATCAATGTTTGAGTTATATCTCACAACAAAAACTTTGCGCCTTTGCGTGAAAACCGCAGAACAAACTTTGCGGCCTTTGCGTGAAAATTGCATTTCACCAATACAAATCAAAAATGCTAACTTGCCGATGAAACAAACGATTGAATCATGGCGCTCATTGAACTCATTATGCCCAAGATGGGCGAAAGCATCATGGAGGCTACCATCCTTAGTTGGCTGAAAAAACCTGGCGACAAAATCGAACAAGACGAAGCCGTGCTGGAAGTTGCCACCGACAAAGTTGACACCGAAGTGCCCTCCACGCATGGCGGAATACTGAAAGAAATTTTGGCCAAGCAAGGCGAAGTAGTAAAGGTGGGCAAGGCCATTGCCATTATTGTTACCGAAGGCGATGACCCCAAACCACAGGTAGAACCTTCCGAAACAAAAGTTGCTGCAGCGCAGCCTGTAGCTAAGCCCTTGCCTGTTCAGGTTGCCTCCAACGGAGCTACCGAAGCGGTTGCTGCCGATTTTAAATCATCATCACGGTTTTATTCTCCTTTAGTAAAAAATATTGCCAAAGAAGAAAATATCCCAGTGGCCGAACTGGAATCCATTTCGGGAACGGGTGGCGATGGCCGGGTGACCAAGCGTGATATATTATCGTATGTGCAGCACCGCAAAATGGGACAAACTATTTCCTCTGGCCAGCAAAAAACCATGGGCTCATTTGCTCCGTTGGTGCCAGCCTCCATCAGTGCCGGTGACGAAATTATCCAAATGGACCGCATGCGCAAGATGATTGCCGAGCGCATGGTGGATTCGAAACGCACAGCTCCACATGTTACTTCATTTGTGGAAGCCGATGTTACCAACGTTGTATTTTGGAGAAACAAAATGAAGAAAGAATTTCAGGACCGCGAAGGCGATGCACTCACCTTCACGCCTATTTTCATTGAAGCGATTGTACTTGCGATCAAAGATTTTCCCATGATAAACATCCAGGTGGATGGCGACCGCATTATAAAAAAGAGAGACATCAACATCGGTATGGCAGTGGCATTGCCATCGGGCAACTTGATTGTGCCCGTAATAAAAAATGCAGATCAATATAATATCACCGGCCTTGCCAAAGCCGTGAACGACCTGGCCAAACGCGCGCGCGAAAACAAACTGAAACCCGATGAACTCTCAGGCGGTACGTTTACGATTTCAAACGTAGGTTCCTTTGGCAACGTGATGGGCACCCCCATTATCATGCAGCCACAGGTTGCCATTATTGCCGTGGGCGCCATTCAGAAAAAACCAGCCGTAATAGAAACCCCTTATGGGGATGCCATTGCCATAAGGCACAAAATGTTTTTGTCGCATTCGTACGATCACCGTGTGGTGGATGGTTCGTTGGGTGGAAGCATGGTGAGGCGCGTAGCCGACTACTTAGAAAAGTTTGATGTAACTAGGTCTGTTTGATCTCGCCTGCATTACTTGTGTTGTGGCATTTCTATGCAGAAGGTAATGGTGCCTTCCCCGGCAGGAACTAAATAAATATCACCTCCATTGAGCCGGACAAAAAATGCAGTCATGGCCAAACCCAGGCCAGTGCCCCTCACACCTTTTGAATCTTTTGTTGATTTGATTTGATAGCTAAATAATTTTTCTATTTGGTCGACAGAAAAGGGATCGCCCTGGTTGGTGATGCATATCCTCACTTTGTTTTCCCTCGTTATTGAAACATCTAACACAATGGTGCTTCCTGTTTTGGCAAACTTAACCGCATTGGACAACAGGTTTTGAATAGCGATACGGAGCATTTCCTCATCGGCTTTTACATTCCCGACCGGGTCAGCCTTCAACTTAAACGACAACTTATTGTCCACTAATTGAGGTTCAAAAAGTTTCATCTTCATTTCCAACACTTCGTTGATGCTCACGATGGACTGCTTCAAAACAAAACCTTCCATTTGCGACCGCGACCAACGCACCAGGCTATACAATAGAAAAGATACGCTATTGAGTTGCTCGCTCAGTTTTGGCATATAGGTTTTAAGCTCTGCTTCGCTGATCCCTTCGCGCCCGTACAAATAAAGAATTCCCGAAAGTGAATTCATGGGGGCGGTTACATCGTGCGATAGTATGGAGATTATCTTGTTCTTCTGCTGATTAAGTTCTTCCACTAATTTCTGCTGCTCTACCAAATCATTGAACTGCAAAAAATTCATACGGCTTTTGCTCTCCAACACCACACCCACAATATGGATGTACACAAAAATTGAAAACAGGTGAGGATACTGAGTAAAGTAAAATGGGTTGGGATTTATAAACTGCGAATATAAAACGAAGGCGAGCAGGCAAATTGAATTTAGCAGTAGTGCGTACCGGAATGTCAATCCGCTTGCAGTAACGGCCAATACATAAATGAGGAAGAGCAGATTCGTTAAGTAATAAGCTGGCATCCTGGCAAAGGAAGCATTGACCATGGCCGAACCAAAAATAGCCAGGGTGACGAGTATAACATACAAAACTATTTTTTCAGAAGTCGGATTCTTGTAGGTGAGCCACATGATGATGCAAGCAAACAACAGCACACTGCCACGGGCAATGAACATAATAGAGAAATCTATATCTGAATCCTTGGTGGAGTCGATCAGCAAAAAAAGGGAAAATCCAAAAAGGGTGATAAATGTAACCAACCGAAGCGAAGACAGGTTTGAAGAATAAACGAATTTCTTATATCGCTCCTCCGTTTCTTTTTCGAATTTCCAGATGTAAAAATATCGTGAAAAAAATTGCAAGTTTGCGTGGTTTACTTTTTGAAGCCGCGAAAATACATATAAAATCCATCCTATGAAATTCGGAACCAAGGCCGTGCATGCAGGGGTAAAGCCCGATCCATCCACCGGAGCGATCATGACTCCCATCTATCAAACCTCCACCTATGTGCAGGAGTCTCCTGCCAAACATAAAGGATATGCCTACGCCCGTGGGGCGAACCCTACACGCAATGCATTACAAAAAAGTATAGCCGCACTGGAAAACGGAAAATATGGGATTTGTTTTTCATCGGGCATGGGTGCTACGGATGCCGTGATAAAATTATTAAACCCAGGAGATGAAGTGATTACCAGCAACGATCTCTATGGTGGGTCGTATCGCATGTTCAAACGGGTGTTTGAAAAATATGGAATCAAATTTCATTTCATTGACCTGAGCGATGCAAACAACATAGAACCCTACTTGAACAAAAACACGAAACTGCTATGGCTTGAAACACCATCTAATCCACTCATGCGCATTACGGATATTCAAGTCTGTGTTGCCCTTGCCAAAAAACAAGGTGCGTTCGTGGCGGTTGACAATACATTTGCTTCGCCCTATTTGCAAAACCCGCTGGCGCTTGGCGCGGATATCGTAATGCATTCGGTGACAAAATACTTGGGTGGCCACAGCGATGTGATCATGGGCGCCTTGGTTGTGAACGATGAAAAACTTTATCAGGACCTCGCCTTTATTGCCAACTCATGTGGTGCCGTGCCGGGGCCACAAGATTCTTTCTTGGTGTTGCGCGGAATAAAAACACTTCACTTGCGCATGGAGCGCCACTGCTTCAACGGAAAAAAAATTGCCACCTACTTGCGTGGGCATGCAAAGGTTGGAAAAGTATATTGGCCGGGGTTCTCCGATCATCCCAATCACGACATTGCCAAAAAGCAAATGAGCGATTTTGGCGGCATGCTTTCCTTCACACTAAAAAACGACAGCCTTGCCACTGCAACCAAACTGATGGAGAGCGTTCAATTATTTTCGTTGGCGGAATCGTTGGGCGGTGTGGAGTCGTTGATCAACCATCCAGCTTCGATGACACACGCCAGCATCCCCAAAGAAGAGAGGATAAAAAACGGATTGAGCGATTCACTGATACGATTGAGCATTGGTGTGGAAGATGTGGAAGATTTGATTGAAGATTTGGAGCAAGCACTTTTGGGGGCATAATACCTATAAGGCTCTAATGGTCCTTTGACCTGGGAGCAATTTGCCACAGCCTTAAGTTTTAGATTTTTTTTACAAACCCTATACAAGGTGATCACCTTATTTGATGCCGACCTAATTTTAGGGATGAGGATTTATTTTCTTCTCCTCTTGGGAAGCCCAGCTTTTGCCAAAACCTCATTTGCTTTTGCCAGCTTTTCAGGAAACAAAACCTTGTCTCTAAATTGTTCTAACCTCTTGTCGAAAACAATTACCGGCACTTTGGATTTATTCAATTCATCTATTGTCATATTGATATGGCGTTATCTTTTTTTGTTATAAGAAAAGCTTCATAGTCATTCCCAATTATGAATTCTTCCCAACTATTGCTGTCAATCGTCAAACCATAAACTTCAAAATCATTCTTGATCTCTGCCAAATTGGTTGTTATGCCCATTCTGTAAAGTCGGGTACGAACCATAGTGCTTCCAGAAGCAAAAACCCATGCTCTTGGATATTTTTCTAAAAAGGCATAACCCGTTGAAGATACTGTTGC
>JANOQB010000200.1:0-3379 GCA_031422215.1 Cytophagales bacterium
TGTGACCACCACCATGCTTTGGATTGGCGGACAGATCACCACAGGAAACATTATGATCACCCTGTTCTTGCCCAGCGTGGCCTGCATGCTTATCCCCCTTCTCTATCTGAATTTTACATTGAAAGGAACGCTTGGTGAAGCACCTGCAAACAACGCCACAGAAAAAGACACCACGGTGCGCTCAGGCAATTTAATGTTGGTGCTGGGGGTTGGCGCACTCATCTTTGTGCCCATTTTCAAAACCCTCACGCACATGCCTCCCTATACAGGCATACTATTAGGCCTGGGAATATTGTGGGTGGTGTCAGAACTTATCAATCCCGATCTGGATGAAGCCGTTAAAAAAAATTATACCGTAGCGGGTGCGCTTGCGCGGATTGATGTGCCCAGTGTTCTTTTCTTTCTCGGGATACTATTGGCAGTGGGCGCATTGGAGTCCATTCAACTGCTGAACCAGACAGCCGCCTGGTTGGATAAGTCAATTGGTGATCAGCGCATTATAGTAACATTGATCGGCTTGCTTTCTGCTGTTGTTGACAACGTGCCATTGGTGGCCGCCAGCATGGGCATGTACAACATGGATGTTTATTATCAAGACCACTTGGTGTGGGAATATCTTGCTTACTGTGCAGGTACGGGTGGAAGTATCCTGATCATCGGGTCGGCAGCAGGCGTGGCCGCCATGGGCATCGAGAAAATTGATTTCATCTGGTACATGAAAAAGATTTCTTTGATAGCCTTGCTGGGATATTTTGCCGGGGCCATTGTGTATTTGATCATACAACCTTATTTGGCTGTGCATCCGCCTGCGATGTAAATTTAAATGTTGCGTCTGCGGCCCTTGGCAATAAGAATTTTTAGATGATCACAACTCACTTCCCCTCCTGCAAATAAGCCAACAGGTCGGCCATATCCTTCGGGGTCATGCTTGTCTCCAATCCTTCCATCATCAGCGAGGTGCCCAGCGATGAAAAACTTTTTATGTCTGCCTTATATATGGTGACATTTGATCCTCCCATTTTTTTTAGGGTGATCAACTGATCGGTTTCTGAATCCACAATTCCCATGTGCACCTCACCCGTACGCGTTTCTACCCGGTGGTTGATATACTTGGTATTTACCGCAGCATTGGGATCGAGGATGTCGTGCAGCAACGACTCCTTGCTTTTCCGGTTGATCTCCGTCAACACGGGCCCAACATCTTTACCGTGCGTTCCGTAGCTGTGGCAATTGGCGCACACCGATAAAAAAATTTCTGCCCCGTGCGAAGCGTTGCCCGTTAATGTGAGTGCCTCTTTCATTTTGTCCATCGCCTCTTTTCGGCTCACCACACCCGAATCAGAAAACAAAGCCTCGGCCCTTCGTTTGGTAGTTTCATTGTCTGTCCACCAAAGCAATGTTCTCCTTCGCTCAAGATCAAAATTCATTTCACCGATATTGATTTTTCCGTTCTCCAAACCCGTAAGTAAAGCATCGTGGTGTATCTGCCTGTACAGCAGCAAATCGCCAGCGAGGCTTCTGGTTTGCGGGCTCAGTGTTGTCCAGCGCCTCACCAACGCAACGCCTATTTCCGGGTTATCATACGTGGCCAACTGGCGCAGTGCCGCTTCCTGTATTTTTAGAGGTTCTGAGTTGCTCAAGCAACGGAACAACACGTTTGATTTTTCTTTATAGGGTAGCAATTCAATCAGCGACAACTGCGCAAACCGTAAGCTTTCGTTCAAGGCTGTGTCCAATACGTTTCGCAATGCCTCCTTGCTATAAGTCAAAAATTCAGGCGAGGGTGGCAAATTAAATTTGTTGCGTAGCGCGGCCAGTGCCGCTATTAAACCTACACCGCCTGTGCGCTCAAGTTGGCCTATCAATGGCTGAAGATATTTTCCGCTAATTGGTGAACGGCTTCCTTTCGTAAGTTGAACAATCATGTTTCTCTTTGAATTCTCGCTCAGGCCAGCCGTGCCAAGGGTTTCCAAAACGGTTTTTATATCGCCCGTTGTGTTGCCACATACTATTGCTATGGAAGAGAGCACCGCTTCTTTGTTTGGCACTTGTTGGGCCAAAGCAAGTTGTTTGAAAAAATTGGCCGCAGCATTTTTGGATGCCAGGGTGATGGCCATAGTGACCCATTCATCCATGGGTTTAGTAGCGCATTGGATCAAGCCATTCAGAATCTCATCCTGGTTTTTTTCAAAGGCATCGTTTGAAATTGTGCTGAGGCTTAGGGCAGCCTGCATCCGCACACGCTGGTTTTCATCGCTGGTGAGGGCAATGCACTTTAGCAGCAAATCATGGTTGGCCGACAGATATTTTTCAGCAATCACCAGTGCATTCTCCCTCACGCCTGCCGAAGGATCTTGCAACGACTCCATCATATGGCCGGTGGTGAGCGCACTTTTCGTTTCCAATATCCATAGAGCATGAAGGCGTGCCTTGTCGAAATTGGATCGCAAAAGTTTCGACACATTTTCAAGCTGCCCGTTGTCTAAGGTTTTATCCATCAGTAGCCTATGGGCGGTGATGCGCACCCAGTGGTTTGGATGTTCAAGACCAGAAATCATTCCGTCTATGGTTTTCCATTGCGCCACATCAAATGGCTTGGTGCCGGAATTTTCTTTTCTTATCCTGTATATCCTTCCTTGTTCCTTGCCGGCACTGAGGTCCAATCCTTTTTCGATCTCATCGGGAATCCATTCGGGGTGCTCAATCACTTTACGGTGCATGTCCACCACATACACCGATCCATCGGGGCCAACCGTAATATTCACCGGCCTGAAAAAGCGGTCGTTGCTGGCCAGAAATTCTTTTTTTTCTTTAATGCGAGTGGCTGTGAATGATGCACCCTTTGGTTTTACTTTGTCAACGTGAACGAGGTTGAGCACTACGTCTGCCACCCACACAGTGCCTTCGTACCCAGGCCCAAAAGCATTGTCATCGTAATAAGCAACCCCACAGGATCCCGAAAAATAACCGGATTGTTCGGGATGATTTACACGCGATTCTTGCTCACCGATGGGATACACACGCGCAAGCCCATTCTCTTCATGGTCAGAAATATTGGAAAGGGTATGATCCAAAGAAAGCTGGAAGCCTTCGAGGTACCGATCCGGAAAAACCAAGTGCGAAATGTGGTTGAGGTTGTGGGTTTCAAACAGATGGCCCCACTCATTCATGCCCAATCCAAACCCACCGGAAGATTCCCCGATGCGCTCCAATTTCTTTTGTTCAAGATTGAACCTGAAATCCTGCCCGCGCAAGTCCAGCAACGAAGTCGTGTCGCCCCACCAATATGGCTTGCCCGAGTTGCCTCCATTGGCAGCGTATATCCAATTGTCGATGCCATAGGTTAGCCCGTTGTAGTTGTGCTGGAGGTTGCCTGTTG
>JANOQB010000201.1:0-3665 GCA_031422215.1 Cytophagales bacterium
ACCCATTCATAAAAAATTTCCTCCCATCGAAATGAAACTGGGTTCCACACGGGGAACCAACGCGCTGCTGGAACGAAAAGGGGCAAGCGTGGCATTCATCGTCACGAAAGGTTTTAAGGATTTACTTCTCATCGGCACCCAACAGCGAACCGATTTATTTGCCCTCCACATCATTAAAGAGAAGCCGCTGTACCATTCCGTCATCGAAGCAGATGAACGGATTGAGTCAAACGGAAAAGTGCTAAAGGCCATTGACCAAAATGAAATCCTCCGCGTTGTCGCGCTCGTAAAAAAATCCGGGTGCGATGCGGTGGCCATTGCCTTGATGAACAGTTATAAAAATCCGGATCATGAGATTCTTCTAAAGCAAGCTTTCTTAGAAAATGGCTACCCGTTTGTTTCTGATTCTCATTCTCTTTCGGGCCAGATAAAAATTTTGCAACGGGCAGAAACCACGGTGGCCAACGCCTACCTCGATCCGATCATCCATACGTATATCAATCGCATTGGCCAGGGCCTTCGCGATTCGCAACTAAAAATCATGACCAGTGCAGGAGGATTGACAGACGCAAAAAGTTTTTATCCCAAAGACAGTTTGTTGAGCGGACCAGCGGGTGGCGTGGTGGGTGCTGCCACCGTGGCCAAACTTTCAGGAGTTGATCAGCTCATTACCTTTGATATGGGCGGCACCAGCACCGATGTTTCGCTCTACAACAAACGCTATGCATATCGGTACGAATCTAAAGTAGGGGAGATAAAAATATTTTCCCCGTCCTTGGCCATTGAAACCATTGCCGCAGGTGGTGGTTCGATATGTGATTTCGATGGTCATAAATTAATTGTCGGGCCGCATAGTGCGGGAGCAACGCCAGGGCCTGCTTGCTATGGCAGTGGTGGGCCGCTCACCATCACCGATGTAAATCTTTTACTGGGCCGGGCCGACACGGAATATTTTTCAATCCCTTTATATCGCAATAAGTCGGAAGAGGCTTTGCAAAAACTGTTGCAAAAAATCCAACAGGCCACAGGAAAAAAACCAATGGCAGAAACCGTCCTTGAATCGTTCCTGTTGATTGCCAACGAAAAAATGGCGGAGGCGATAAAAAAAGTTTCCGTGCAACAAGGGCATGATCCGGCAACCTATACGCTCTTGGGCTTTGGCGGGGCTGGAGGCCAACATGCCTGTGCGCTTGCCTCAATCTTGGACATGAAAAAAATATTAGTGCCCTATGATGCCGGTTTGCTGAGTGCATTCGGAATAGGTAATGCCCGCATAGAACATTTTGAGGAAGCCCAGGTGCTTGGGCTTTTTGCAGAGACAGAAAAGAATCTTCCCTCTCTCTTTAAAAAATTGCTACACCGCGGAATCGATAAGCTTCACAAAGATGGATTCGCGAAAAGCAAAATTGTGCGCGACAAAGAATTGCTTTTCCTGCGGTTCAAAGGACAAGAAAGCACGATCGAAATTTCTTTCGAAAACGGAAAACAAATTGTTGCACGGTTTAGAAAAGCATATAAAGCGGTGTATGGTCATTGGCTGGCCGGCCGTGAGATAGAGATCGAATCCATCCGGCTTGTATTATGCGTGAAGAAAGCGACAACCTCAAAAAAGAAATCGGCTTTGAAACAACACAGACCCATTTCGAAAAAGCGTTCCAAAATATTTTTTGATGGTGCCTGGAAAAATGCGGAAGTATATCGGTGGGAAAATTTAAAACCAGGAGCTTTGATCAAAGGCCCTGCTTTGGTGGTGAGCCAAAACTCCACCACGGTGGTGCCCTCGCAATGGCAATTTAATCTTGACGGAAACAACAGTGCCCTACTTACAGAAATCAACAAGCGCAGCGCAAAACCAAAAGAACAAAATCACGAAGCCGCCTTGGAGCTTTTCAGCAACCGGTTTACATCTGTTGCCCACGAGATGGGGGCACTGCTTCAGCGTGCTTCCTTTTCGGTGAACGTAAAAGAGCGTTTGGATTTTTCGTGTGCCGTGATGGATGCCGAAGGATGCTTAGTGGTAAATGCCCCGCACATTCCGGTTCACCTCGGCAGCATGGGCGTGTGTGTGCGCGAAGTAAAAAAAGTTTTGCCCATGAAAGATGGCGATGTAGCCATCACCAACCATCCTGCCTTTGGTGGCTCACACTTGCCCGATGTAACGCTGATCAAACCGGTGTTCTACAAAAAGAAGTTGATAGGCTACGTGGCCAACCGTGCTCATCATGCCGAGATCGGTGGCAAGAAACCAGGCTCGATGCCTGCCGATGCAACAACACTCGAAGAGGAAGGCGTGATCCTTTTGCCAACTTATTTGGTCAGGCGTGGCAACGTACGGTGGCAGGCCATTCGAAAAATTTTTTCCAGGGCAAAATACCCTACGCGATTGCTTGAAGAAAATATGGCCGACCTGAATGGAGCACTCGCTTCGGTAAACTTGGGCGAACGGGCATTGCAGGAAATCTGCGCCAAGCAAGGCGTGAAACAAATTGTGTTTTACATGAACGCTTTGCGAAAACATGCTGCTGATTTGTTGCTCTCAAAAATAAAGGAGACTAACAAAAAGAGTTACAAAGCCGAAGAACGGCTGGACGATGGTTCGCTGTTGCGCGTGTTGATCACAATCAAAAAAGAAAAATTGATCATTGACTTTTCTGGCTCGGCCCCTGTTCATTCCGGCAACCTAAACGCAACCAATGCAATTGTACAAAGCGTGGTTTTATATGTGCTGCGCTTGTGGGTGAACAAACCGATAGCCATGAACGAGGGATTGATGGAACCAGTAAAAATTATTTTGCCAACCGGTTTGCTCAACCCGGATTTCTCTAAAGAAAAAATGCCGGCAGTGGTTGGGGGAAACACCGAGGTAAGCCAGCGATTAACGGACACCTTGTTAAAAGCATTTGGCTTGGCAGCGTGCAGTCAGGGCACGATGAACAATTTTCTTTTTGGCAACGAGCGGTTCGGATTTTATGAGACCATTTGTGGTGGCACGGGCGCAGGGCCGGGCTTTGGTGGTGCCAGCGCGGTGCACAGTCACATGACAAACACGCGCATCACCGATGGTGAAATTTTAGAGTTGCGCTACCCGGTGCGGTTGGAAAAATTTGAGATAAGAAAAGGATCGGGCGGCAAAGGGAAATGGAAAGGTGGCGATGGGGTGGTGCGCACCATCACGTTCAAAGAGAAGGTGGAAGTAAACATTCTTTCGCAACATCGCATCGAGCAGCCTTATGGATTGAACGGTGGACATGCCGGCAAAGCAGGCTCACAAAAACTGATCGCAAAAAATGGCGAAACAAAAATCCTTGGCGGGATGGACACCCTGGTGGCCGAGGCCGGAGACCGTGTGGAGATTGAAACACCAGGAGGGGGAGGATATGGGTAGGGCAATTGGCCTTGTCATGTTTAGTAACGTCTAAAATGGCACTAAACTTCATTTGATTGAAAATTTAGTGTTTGCTTTGGGTTATGTCACTAAACAAAATGGCCGTCAGCTGTAAAGGCGCAGTACTCTTAATCTTATGCCCCCTTAGCTCAGTCCAAAGTCACACAGGCATCAGACACCTTTGAGGTTTCAGACGCCTATACCAGCCATAACTAAACGACATTGACTCTCAATCCCTCTTGATAAAAATAAAATCCCCGCCTTCATCGCCAGCGCCCTG
>JANOQB010000202.1:0-2067 GCA_031422215.1 Cytophagales bacterium
CGCCCGAGACTTCGGTGATCGTGCCGTCACTTAATTTATAATGTGTGCAGACTTTTATTACTGGAAACATGTTCAGTACATCGGCTTTCATCATCAGGAGTTGGGTGACCCCGTTGATCATGATAGAATATTTTAACGAAGGCAGATCAATCCAGCCACACCTGCGCGGACGGCCTGTGGTGGAGCCAAATTCGTTTCCCTGCTTTCGCATTTTTTCACCTTCTTCGTCTATCAGTTCTGTTGGGAAGGGGCCACTGCCCACGCGTGTACTGTATGCTTTGAAAATGCCAAACACCTGGCCTATGCGGCCTGGGGCAATGCCTAAACCAGTGCATGCGCCCGCGGTTACAGTGCTTGAGCTTGTTACAAAGGGATAACTTCCAAAATCAATATCCAAGAGAGAGCCTTGCGCGCCCTCCGCTAAAATAGTTGAACCTTTTTTCAGTTCGTCATTTATAAAATACTCGCTGTCGATGAGATTGAACTGCTTTAAAAAAGAAACAGCATCAAAAAACTGCTTTTCCAAATCGGGCCAATTAAAATCGATGGAATGGTTTTTCAAAATTTCAAAATGAATGTCAACCAGTTTTTTGAATTTGCTATTGAAATTTTCAGATAGTATATCGCCCACCCTGAGCCCTTGGCGCCCGATCTTATCTTGATAGGATGGCCCGATCCCTTTTAAGGTTGATCCGATTTTATCAACTCCTTTGGCAAACTCATAGGCCTGGTCCAACAATCTATGTGTGGGGACTATGAGCGTTGCTTTTTTAGAGATATACAAATTTGCCCGCACGTTGAGGTTGTATTTGCTCAATTTCTCGATCTCGGCCTTGAACACGATGGGGTCCAGCACCACTCCGTTGCCAATTATGTTCTTGGTCTTTTCCCTAAAAATGCCGGAGGGGATTTGATGGAGCACATGCTTTATCCCATCAAACTCCAGGGTGTGGCCTGCATTGGGCCCACCTTGAAAGCGGGCGACTACATCATACTTTGGGGCCAGCACGTCCACAATTTTTCCTTTGCCCTCGTCTCCCCATTGAAGGCCTAACAATACATCTACTTTCATTTATTCAAAATTAATTCTGTTCCACTTATCAGGTGGTAAGCTATGTGAGTGATTATTTTTTGGGGGCAACTTCGTCTTCCGAGCTTATGGTTTGGAAGATCGAATTCAATTTGGTGATCACCAAAAGTTTTTTCACGCTTTCGGAGGGGTTCATTAAATACACTTCGCCTCCTTTGTTGCGAAACTTTGTGAGGATGGTGATCAACACCCCGATGCCACTGCTATTGATGTAGCGCAACCCGGCAATATCGATGATGCACGTTGAAACCTGATGGCTCAAGGTATCATTTACGGCACTTACTAATTGAGTGCCATTATCTTCTCCTATTAAATCGCCAGATATTCTTAATATCAGCAATTTTCCTTTTATCTCTTGGGCGAAATTCATGGCTTGCGGTTTTCACAATTTTTCTTGGTACAGGATGCATATAAAATCAGGGAGTGGTGCAACACGTTGAAATGTAGCAACTCCTCCACCGTGTTCTGAATAGTTTGAATGCGCGGGTCACAAAATTCCTCCACCTTGTTGCAATCGGTGCAAATTAAATGATCGTGCTGTTTAAACCCATACGATTTTTCGTACTGCGCAATGTTATTTCCGAACTGATGCTTGCTCACCAGATCGCACTCCACCAGCAGATCGAGTGTGTTATAGACGGTGGCACGGCTCACTCTATAATTCATGGTTTTCATATTGATGTAAAGGGATTCTACATCAAAGTGGCCATTGAGCGAGTAAATTTGATCAAGGA
Source organism: Cytophagales bacterium (assembly GCA_031422215.1). Lineage (GTDB taxonomy): Bacteria > Bacteroidota > Bacteroidia > Cytophagales > Cyclobacteriaceae > ELB16-189. Next base: position 1,825 of record JANOQB010000202.1, read on the forward strand.
TTGCATATCGTTCCGGTGTTTTTCTCAGTTCTTTGTTTTCCAAATAGGCTGTAAAAATATGCTTTACTTCTTCAAATGTTTTGGGGTTCAATGCCATCGATAAAAAAAACAAATATAGACAGAATTGCCATCAAATGTTCCTTGAATCAAACCTCGTTACTTTTACCACGCCTTCTACATTCCCCAGTTTTTCTATCAGCATTTCCAAGTGGCGTGTGTCATTGACATACAACATAATCTCAC
>JANOQB010000203.1:0-2746 GCA_031422215.1 Cytophagales bacterium
GATTTTTTAACCCACCGGCACAACCTTGAAAACAGCAGCTGGCTAAAGACTTCAATCATTGGCTTTGTGGTTAATTTCTTCGATGTACTTGGCATAGGTGCATTTGCACCACAAACGGCACTATTAAAATTTACCAAGCAAACAGAAGATAAATTGATTCCGGGAACTATGAATGTGGCCAACACGCTACCCGTACTGTTGCAGGCATTCATCTTTATTACCATCATTGAAGTCGATCCATTAACGTTGATCTCAATGCTGGTTTCTGCTGCTGTGGGTGCTGTTATCGGAGCTGGGATTGTTGCAAGGCTATCGGAAAGAAAAATCCGGTTGACGATGGGATTTGCGCTGTTGATAACAGCCGCATTTATGCTGGCCCGAACTATGGACTGGATTCAAGGCGGAGGTGAGGCGATCGGTCTTACTGACTACAAGTTGTTGATTGCCGTTGTAGTCAATTTTTTCCTTGGTGCTATTATGACTGCGGGAGTTGGATTGTATGCACCCTGCATGGCGTTGGTTTTTGCGCTTGGCATGTCGCCAAAAGTTGCCTTTCCTATTATGATGGGCTCATGCGCTTTTCTTATGCCTCCCGCTTCCGTTAAGTTTATTGTAAAGGGTGCCTACAACAGAAAAGCTGCTGTGGCAATGGCCATTCCGGGTGTGATCGCTGTATTGATTGCAGCACTTATTGTAAAGTCATTGCCGTTGGACATTCTCCGATGGATAGTGCTCGCTGTTATCTTATATACTGCAGCCACCATGCTCTATTCAGCTTTTAAAAAGAAATAAAATTTTTAAGGGCTACTTCATCAACATCTTATCTAAGGCCTCTCGGCTATAATATTTTCCCTGTTTTAGTACTGCATCAATTTTTCAATGTTCTCAATGCTTTTCAACGGGTTACGAAGCACAAGCGAAGTGTGGCCTGCGCATGTGTGTTGCTGCTGCGCTGGCAAATGCATTAGGGATAGGAGTCAAAATCCCCACCTGATTGCGGGCATGCTTTTTGGCCTTACCCTCAATCTTGTATTTATCCTATAAGTTTTCAAGGGCAAAAAGATTGCAGCGATAGCCCCTGCCGTAGGCAATGCCATAAAAAAAGAGATGCCTTTCCTGACATCTCTTAAATCTTAAGCCATCTCAGGCACAAGCGTAAACGGGCTTGTAATACTTGTCTTACCAAAGCGTTTCAAAAGTGCTGCCTCATCATCTTTAGTGATCTTCTCATTACGCAACAATTCTTTAACGGCTGGCTGACTCAATTTCATAATTGACAGAAAAAATAAATTTGAAAACTTCGTCAGGGGACTAACTCTAACAACGTTATCAACCTCGTTGCATTAATCCAGTATCCAGTATCAAACATCCAGCCACCTCACTTACTATTTATATAATTCAAAAATTCCCGTTTGGTATTTTCTTCCGCAAATTTGCCCCCAAAAAAAGCAGTGCCCGTCTTGCTGTTGGTGTCGCCCACCCCGCGCGATGCCACGCACATGTGGTTGGCGTCCATCACCACGCCCACGTGCTCGGTCATCAATATGCGTTGCATTTCTTTTCCTATCTGCACCGTTAACCGTTCTTGCACCTGGGGCCGTTTGGCAAAGTATTGCACAATGCGGTTTATCTTCGAGAGCCCAATTACTTTTCCACCAGAGAAATAGGCCACGTGTGCTTTACCATAGATCGGCACAAAGTGATGTTCGCAATGCGAGTAGAAAGTAATATCTTTTTCCACCAGCATCTGATCGTATTTATATTTGTTTTCGAAGAGTTTGGCCACGGGCCGGTTCTTTGGGTTTAGTCCGCTGAACACTTCCTTCACATACATCTTCGCCACCCTGCGCGGAGTTCCGTTCAGGCTGTCATCGGTAAGGTCGAGCCCGAGTATCTCCATGATCTGGCGAAAGCGCTTTTCTATTTGCTCCACTTTCTCATCATCGCTAAGCACAAAGGCATCATCGCGCAAGGGTGTGTTCCATGAGGTGAGGAGGTGATCGTCATCAAACTCTACATCGAGAGGTTTAATGGGCAGGATATTCAACGAAATTTCTTTCTGTCTCATAAAGTTTGACTTTTAGTTCGTACTGGTTGTCTATATGCTGCCTTAATATCCGCCATACCACCAGCGCAATGTTCTCTGCCGTTGGGTTGAGGTTTTTAAAGTAGGGAGTATCGAGGTTAAGGTTTTTGTGATCAAAATGTTTCAGGATATGTTCTTTGATCAGGTCGCTTAAAATTTTCATGTCAAACACATAGCCTGTTTCGGGGTCGGGTGTTCCCGTTAAAGTCACAATCAATTCATAATTGTGGCCATGATAGTTGGGGTTGTTGCACTTGCCAAAAACCGCATCATTTTTCTCGTCTGTCCAACCGGGATTGTAAAGCCTGTGGGCTGCATTAAAATGTTCTTTTCGTGAGACAGCTATTTTCATTCGATGTATTTATAAACCAAGAAAGTCGCAATTGGTTCAACATTGTTTATTGATTGTCTAAAATTAACTGGGTTGAGTCGTCAAGGCAGCTTAGAGCGGTCAGATGACTAATCTACGTTCGATTGGCTCAACATTGTTTAATGACTACCTAAAATTAATTGAAAGGTGGATAAAATGAGCCAATAACTTTAGATATTGACAATTAATTATCGCTGCTATTTTTTATGACCAACATTGGCATTGTAATACTTCTTTTGGCGGTGGTCACTGCGCTGGCCCAGGTTACGGACAAGGTGCGCATACCGTAT
>JANOQB010000204.1:0-6246 GCA_031422215.1 Cytophagales bacterium
AACAACATCCTTTTCCCTGCCGCCAAAAAGAAAAAACAAAAAACATAAAGGTTGAATTGCCACGACCTAAAGCCTGCCGGGTGTGGTAGACAGGGTCGTGGCAATTGAAGAACCAACCAGAGAAGGATGAGAATAAAAAAAATACTACTGCTTATACTTTTAGTATCCTGCAAATCGCCCGCAATAACCAGCGAGCAGGTTACGCTGGAATCGATAGTGGCCGAAAAACTTGGAGAAAACGCGGTCATAAAAAAGAACAGCGATCTCACATTCGCACTCTGCTCCAAGGAAAATCGCTCAACACTTTCTGTTGCGTATTTGATCATTCGGCTAAGCGACCTTGCCGTTGTGGAGCAAGACAACGTTCACCAATCGTCAGTTTCTTGGATTGATACCTACAAAGCAGAGATCAAAACAATTCCGGGCATCATAAAAAAAGATGAACCACCCTTGCGGGGAAAAATTGTTGACGTTACAAAGCACACAACCAAATCCAGCCATTAGTGAAACGAATCATTCCATTTTGTGCCCTCCTTCTCCTTGCGGGGATTTTTTTTGTGGTTTCGCTAAAGCCCGATGCCATCCATCAGGAAAAATATAGTGCGGATAATGTGCACGAACAAAGGCAGGATTCACCGGAAGAATTTATAAAGTTTCATGTTGGCATACGCACGCAACATGGCATGGATGGTCCCGCTTATGACGACAACTACCAACTGAAAGAATTAGATCGCGCCAGAAAATCCGCTTACAAAAATTCATCGGCTGCACGCACACAATCTGCCAATGGTATAATAGAATGGAAAGAACGGGGCCCTGCCAATTTGCCTGGCCGCACGCGTGGCCTCATTGTCGATCCTGACGATGCCACACACAACACCTGGTTTGCCGGTTCGGCCAGCGGTGGCATTTGGAAAACAACCAATGCAGGCACAACCTGGCAATGGCTTACACCAAACTTGCCCAATCTTGCAACCACCGTGCTAACCATGGCTGCATCAAACCACGCCATAATTTATGCCGGCACGGGCGAAGGATTTGGGAGCGCAGCAGAAGTGCAAGGGCACGGCATTTTTAAAAGTACCGATCGTGGCAACACATGGGTGTTTCTTGCCAACACGGCCATCATGGACAACATCAATCGCCTGATCGTTGATCCTGCCAATGCCAACCGGGTGATCGCGGCAAGCAACAATGGCATATATCGTTCAGTAGATGGAGGCATCATCTGGACTAAAGTGTTTACAGGCTTAGTGCAAGACCTCCGTGCTGTGCCCGCAAATTTCAATATTCAATATGCCACGAGATATGGAGTGGGAGTGCTTAAATCAACGGACGGTGGAGTTACGTGGGCATTGTCAAACACGGGCATGAACCCAAACGGCCGTGTTGAAATAGATATCTCACCCGTAAAAACAGACCGGATATTTGCCTCGGCACAGGGCACGTTGTCGGGCAACAATTCAGACTTATATATTTCTGACAATGGCGGGGCAACGTGGTCGCTTGTTGATTTGATGCTCACCAACAAAGCCCTGAATTATTTGGGCTCACAAGGTTGGTACGACAACACCATTGCCTGCGATCCCTTTAACAAAGATGTGGTGTACGTGGGCGGCATCGGCCTGTACAAAATTCAATTGACGCAAGGCGGCACTGGCACTGTGGTAGGAAGCTATACCATGGAAGAGTTCAACACCACTTCGTTTATCAACCTTGTAAATTTTTCTGCGGAAGCTTATCAGGGCAAATTGGATTTGGGCCCATCGGCAAACAAAACCAATGTTGAAATCAGGTTTGGTGCTGGCAAGAGCCAAAAGGCACACCGCTTTCTTGTTCCCGATGGATCGACCTCCGGTGTGCCCGAAGCAAATTATTCATTTCAGGATTATGTGACGGTGCCTTTTGAAGTGTGGGACATTTCCACCAACCGTCAGTTGATGGTTTCCTTTCGCGACCAGGACCGTAACGCCAAGTTTAATTTGTTTGTACAAAACACAACGGCTGCGCCCATCGAGCAAAGCAGGGAATATATTTTTGTAAACAATGTGACCTACGATGCCGCTGTGCCCAATGCTTCCATAGCCACAGCGGGTGGCCATCAGTTTCAAATGATGTACAACGTGTGGCCAACATTGGCAACGGGTGGCACCTGGAACGATGCCGCGTTGCCAACTTCAGCACTGCGCTTTCTTTACAGCGAAGTGTTTAAGGTTTCGAGTTCCTCAGAATCCGTGGCCGATCCCTATGGCGAGTATGGTGGCAAAAACAACCGAAACTTTGTGCATCCCGATCATCACAACATTGTTATCATCAAAGAAAATGAAGCGCAGAAAACATTCCGTCTTTTGATTGCCACCGATGGTGGGGTTTTTCTCTCGCAGGTTTCAACAACACCTGGCATTGTGCAAGGCGAATGGATCATGTCTGGAAATGGATACAACACCAGTCAATTTTATGGAGCAGACAAACGCCCCGGGTTCGACCAATACTTTGGTGGCACCCAGGACAACTCCACCTACTTCTCTCCTGACAACATCAGCGCAAATTCTTCTACCCTATACAAAACCAACCTACAATTAAGTGGGGATGGGTTTGAAGTGGTATGGAATAATTTGGATGGAAAAAAAATGATCGGTGGCTCGCAGTACAATAATTTTTCGAGATCGCTTGACGGAGGAACCACCTGGACAGATGCCACAGCAGGGCTCACACTATCGGGCACCGATCCTGACCCAACAAAATTTCCATTCATCTCAAAATTGGCGAGTTCAAAACAAGCACCTGATATTTTATTTACCGTAGGCTCTGAAGGCGTTTGGAAATCAACAGACTTTGGAGGCACCTGGGCACTTACACCTATTGCCACAAAATGGGGGCTCACCACTTTTATTGACGTGGAAGTATCGCGTGCCAACGCAAACATAGTATGGGCGGGAAGTGCGATGAATCCAAACCTCAGCCTGCATGTTTCAAAAGATGGAGGCAAAACGTTTGCCGTTACAAACAACTATACGGCTGCTACACTTGGGGGCATTACAAAATTGGCGAGCCATCCCACCGAAGCTCAAACAGCGTATGCAATTTTCTCCATCGCCAAAGCCCCAAAGATTTTGCGCACCAAAGATTTAGGATTGACCTGGGAAGATATTTCTGGTTTTGTTACCAACAACGCAACCAGCACCAAAGGCTTTCCGGATGTGGCCACATTTTGCTTGTATGTGCGCCCCGACAATCCGGATATTATCTGGGCAGGAACTGAAATTGGAATTGTGGAAACACTAAACGGTGGAAACTCGTGGGCACTGCTCACAGACTTTCCCAGTGTTTCCGTTTGGGATATCAAAGGTCAGGACGATCAGGTAATCATCGCCACACATGGCCGGGGAATATGGACGGGAACCTTGGAAGCATCGCAGACAACAACCTTGATCAACCCATTGATCACAGCCATTGGCACCTCACCCAAATCCGATCTGATGCTAAAGATCACACTCCAGGAAAATTTTGACTCCACACAAGTCTGGATCAATTCTGCGAAAGCGGGAAAAATTTCTTCTTTGGCAAAAGGCAACTATTCCGTAAAAATACCCAACGCACCCACAGGCACCGTTTCAGCAAAGCTTATAAGTTTCAAAGGCTCCTCTCCTATCCACTCGGCAACTTTTACGGGCGAAAATATTGTGTTGAAGCCTTCACAAAAACAATACTTCAACTACTTTCAATCGGACACAGATTTTTTATTGACCGGGTTTACTGTTCAAGCATTTGGAAGTTCAAACAATAGTTTGAAAAGTGCGAGCAACTACGTGTTGAACACCGAGTATGTTGCTTTGCTAAAACAGCCGATCATCCTTTCATCCGAATATCCATTTTTCTTTTATCGCGATGTGGCTATCATCGAGCCGGGCAGTACAGGTTCTGTATTTGGCCAAGCTGCCTTTAAAGATTACGTGGTAGTGGAGGGCACCAAAGACGGACTTGCCTGGACACCCATCGCCAATGGTTACAATGCATCATTCAACAACAGTTGGCTTGCCGCGCACAATACCGAGCAACCAGGAAATACAAATCTTTTTATTGATCACAATATTGATCTCACTTCCAAATTTAAAGTTGGTGACACCTTGTTGTTCCGCATGAGATTATTTTCCGACAACACCAATGTGGCCTGGGGCTGGGCCATTGACGATTTGTACATTCAACAAAAACCAACCGGGGTGGCTGAAGCATTTATTTCAGGTTTGAACTTTCAAGCATATCCCAATCCGAGCAACGGCAACTTTAAAATTTCATTTGCGCTCAGCAAACCTTCACTGGTAACATTATCTGTTTATGATTTAGCGGGCAGGGTTGCTTTTACCCAAGCGTGGCAAACGAAAGCTGCAGGGCAACACGAGGAAAATATCATAATCAACCGTGCCGATGGCGTGTATCTTTTGAAAATAAAAACCAACGAAGGGCAGGCAGTGCACAAAATTGTGGTGAGAAGGTGATCTTACCTTCATGGTGAAGAACATTCTCGGCTTGTTGGTGGAGCCAACGCGCTGGTACTCACACGCAACACCAACAAGGGCGGGGGCAGGCGGTGCAAAAGATTTTGGTGAGAAGGTGATTTGGCAAACTCTAAAATCATAGATCACAAATCTAAAATGTATTAATGCAGCCGGTCTCCCCTTACCGCAAGGCCCTTCATTATCACACCCTCCTGAAACAGTATCTCTCTCCATCTTTCTTCTACCAGCGCGGGGTTCATGTACTCTTTGGCCAGCGCAATAAAATTTTTATAATGCCCCGCTTCGGAAACCATCAGTTCATAATAGAATTTGCTAAGCCCTTCATCGGCAATTTCTTTCGACAGCAGCCGGAAGCGTTCGCAACTGCGGGCTTCAATAAGTGCGTTGATCAAAAGTTTCTCTGTCAATTGTTGATTCCGGTTTCCGCCTTTCTTCACGATCTTCTGAAGCTGCTCTACATATTCATCCTTACGGGGAAATCCCAATTTATATCCTCTCCGCTTGAGTTCTTCTATCACTCTTTCAAAATGTGCCCACTCCTCCGCTACCACTGGGGTCAACACCTCCACCAATTTTTCCTTTTCAGGATAAGTAATGATTAGTGATATGCACGAAGAGGCGGCCTTCTGCTCGCAGTAAGCATGATCGATCAAAATTTTTTCTACGTTCTTTTCGGCAATGTTGGCCCAGCGCGGATCGGTTGGCAAACTGAGGCCTAATACATACTTCTCGTTCATGCACGGCTATTTTAAAAACGGTAAAGTCAAGTTATGAACTTATATTAAAAAATATGCGAAATTGGGAAAAGAAGCAACCTGAAGTGTAGCGGCACAGGGAGCCAAACAAGGAATCAACCATACATGGCACTCTCATACGATAGAAAAATAGTTATACTTTTTACATCCATTATTATAGCGATAGTGGCGGGAAGCATCACCACGTATGTGAACAACCAAACTGTGGAAAAAACTGATAAGCTGGTTAAGCGCACGCAGGAGGTATTGTATGAATCGGAGAATGTTCTTTCGTTGACACAAGACATAGTGTTGGCAACACGAGGATACATAATCACAGGCGACTCCGCTTACCTGGCACCGTTTTCCTCAGCCATGAAACTTATAGGAGCCTCCGTTGATACTCTTCAAATTTTGGTTAAAAATGAAACCCCGCAATCACACGCTGCAGATTCCCTCGAAGAGTTGATAAACAAAAGAATTGCCATTTCACTTGAAACCATTCAACTTCGAAACGCCAAAGGGTTTGCCGCAGCGCAACAAGCAATCAGCACAGATAAGGGCAAACAATACATGGATAAAATCCGGGATTTGACTGTTCGGATACAAGCAGCAGAAAATAAGTTGCTGCTGAAAAGCAAAGGATCCAATTTTAAAAGCCGCACTACCTTTATGCGTTCATTTTATATCCTGATGGTGAGCACCCTTGTGCTCCTCCTTGTTGTATTTTTTACCATCCGGCATAATTTGCAAGTTCGCCTTAAGGCAGAAGAAAAACTAAAAGCGTTAATCGAATCAACGCCCGATGCGTTGGTGATTGTTGATTCGGTAGGGAGCATTGTGATTGTAAACAAACAAGCGGAGAAAATATTCGGGTATCACAGGTCGGAAATCATTGGCAAGAAAGTAGAGGTACTTATTCCTGATAGGTTTAAGACCAAACATCCACATTATAGAGAAGGGTATTCTTACAACCCCCAGGCCAGGGCAATGGG
>JANOQB010000205.1:0-5440 GCA_031422215.1 Cytophagales bacterium
GTGAGATTATAATGGTTGCCCGAATGATGGACAACATGCGTGGCCCAAAAGAACCGCAGCCGGTGCGAGATATTGTGCGTCCAGTAACTTAAGAAATCAAAAATAATGTAGCACGGAATGAATGTCCACCAGTTCAATTCCATTCTCCACGGCACTAAATTGTAGATCAAAACAAATATGTAAAACAGGAATGCCTTTAACAGCACACCGATGGCCACGTTTCCCAGCCCTACCAAAATGGAACCGATCGTTTCCTTCTTACTGTAATAATGCTTGCCTTGAAAATAGGATATAGAATATTCTATGAGCACAAAGAAAAACATAACCGGAGCAGCCCATACCAGCAGGTTGGGTGAACTGTTCTGAATGTGAATTATGTCTTTTATGGGTATTTGGTCAGCACCAAACAGGATGTCAACGATCACTTGTAATTATTAATTTGTTGAGTATGAAAGCTACTTCCTACCTACCTGAATAAAACCATGCCAAGTAAAAGCAGAAACGATGATAGCACGTAGGACGCGCGTTAGAGCTTGAAAAGTGTAGAAACAAATGGGCATAGTGTGTAGAATTTGCCTCAATGTAGCTATTAAAAATATGGCATTACATCAGTTATGAAAACAATGATTAATTTGTGCGCCAAAACGCAAACCGGAAAAGAGCTGTGCCCGAAACAATTCCACACATTCAAGACCTGATCAATCACGGTCGTTATTTTGAGGCGATGGCAAGGGCGCAAGAGGCCATCAAGGGTTCTGATGAGCCACGTTTGAAGCAACTGTATGCGCTGGCTGTTTCCAAATCAGGCAGCCCTCAATTGGCGCTCGACTTTCTTACGGCCGGCAATTCTGTGAATCCAGATGATCCCGAAACGGCAGGTATTTTAGGCGGGGTTTACAAAGAGCTCTTTAAAAAGCAGCAAGACTCGAAGTATGCCATCCTTTCGCGCGATACGTATGCAAAAAATTTTTCCATAACCAAGAGTTACTATACCGGCATCAATGCGGCCACTATGTCGGCCATTGCTGGGCGCGCGGTACAAGGCAGGGAGATTGCCACTTCTGTGATCTCACTGATCGAGAGCAGTTCCACCGATTTTTGGGAGCTGGCAACTTTGGGCGAGGCATATTTACTCACCAAAAACAGGGAACGTTCCATTGAGTTTTATATAAAGGCACGGCAGCAGGCAGCCAATGATTGGGGCAAAGTGTTGAGTGTGCACAATCAGTTGTGGCTGCTCAACCATTATGTGCCTGTGCCAAAAGATGTGCTCCGAATTTTTGCCCCGCCCGAAGTGGTAGCCTTTGCTGGCCACATGGTGGATGCACCAAACCGTAAAACCCCGCGCTTCCCTTCGTCAATACAAAGCAAAGTAAAGGAAGCCATACGCGGGGCCATACGCACCTTGCATGCCAGCATAGGATATTGCTCACTCGCCAGTGGTGCCGACATACTTTTTGCCGAAGCCATGGCCGAAGAAGGAGGTGAGGTGCATATACTGATGCCATGTGCCAAAAGTGATTTCATTCATACGAGCCTCAATTTTGCTGGTGAAGAGTGGGTGGAAAGGTTTGAAAAGTTGCTTGTCAAATTTCCGATAAACTATGTGATCAAAGACCACTACGGTGGCAACGATGATCTCTTTTCGCTGTTGGGCAAAGTGATTTTCGGTTCTGCTATTTTAAGGAGCCAGACCTATCACCAGGAACCATTTCTCCTCACTGTGCTATCAGAGTTTGATTTGAAACAAAAGGAGGGAGGCACCCGCGACACCATACAGATGTGGCCGTACCCCCAGAAGCACACCAACATCAACCCCGACACAATGTACATTGCGAAGGACATCGTGCCATCTGCATCTGGCACAACCAGAGCGCAATTGACCGAAATACCAAACCGGCCAGTGCTCTATATGGCTTGTATTGAATGGGCCGATGTGCTGACGATGGAACGAGAGCGCATAGAGAAATTGATATACTCGTATGCGGGCGAGCAGCAATTGTCATTTAAGGTTTTCATCGTGCAACCTGACTCTATTGTTTTTGCCCACGATACAGAGATTGCCCTGATGGACATTGTAAAATCGGTGTGGACCAGCACCGCTCCGTTCAAACCGGTGAAGCCGATACGGGTTGGATTGCATGCCGCCCCTGTTTATGTCAATTCCACAGACAATGATGTAAATATAAAATCGCTGCGGGCCATCAGTCAACATGCAACCGCGGGAAGCATCTGCTCAAGCGGTGGGTTTGCGGCAACCCTTGCGTTGCATCCAAAGAAATTTCAATTGGACTATGTGGGGGTCATTCAATTGCCAAATGGAAGTGAAAGCAGTGGTTTGTATAAGGTGGGGATGAAAGGGTAGGGGATGAGTGCAGTGTCGGGGCTTCATCATACGATATTCAAATTTGAATTTGAATATCGTATGATGAATGTTGAATTTTGAAGTAGAGTCAGTTTTACCTACTTGGTTTCTGGTTTGTTCGGATTAGGAATTAGATTACCGAAATTTAGAATCTGGTGTTCAGAAATCAACAATCAGGCAGGCAAGCTCACCCCTTACTTTGACAAATATTTCTTACCTTGATAAAAAAAAAGATAACCCATGAAATCAGAAGAAAGGATCATTGAATTGTTGGCCGATTACCTGAAAAAAGCTGATCAATTGTTGGATCGTATGGATCGCACAGAACGCGGCATTGAAATCATGAGCAAGGCAATAGCCGAAGATAGTGTCAAATTCAATAAAGTCTTCGGTGAGATTAAACAACTACGCGAAGACCAAAACAGAATGCGCGAAGAACAAGGCATCATGTTGAAAGAACTCGTATCCTTATCCAAGCGAGTTGCTGTTGTGGAAGAAAAGCACTGAGCTAATTATAAACTATACAAATAAGTCACTTTGCTTAGAAGTCCAATTTCACTTCGTAACCACAATCTCATCGAACACAACACCCTTGGCATCCATCTGTTTCAGCACAAGGTTTTTTCCGTTGGTCTCAATTATTGTGAAGGAGTGGATATCAGAAACGATTTTGGCCGTGAAAGGAACCCAGTTTTCCTGGGGATCGTGCTTCCAAAGGTCAGGCTTGCCGCTAAGTGCTGGATCGTATAAAGGAGCGCCTCCTGCTCCGGTAACAATATAGATAATGCCGTTCGGTTTGGTGATTGTTTTGCCATCATACTTTTCATCGAGGGTAAATTTTCCATCAACCCTTCCTTGCTCCGAAACAACATAGCGCGTTCCTGTAGAATCTTTTTTCGGATCAAACTTCAATGGCATGGAGCGCTGATAATTATGGACGTGACCGGTAAGCACCATGTCAACACCTAATTGCTCAAGTATGGGTGACAGCAAGCGCATCTGTTGATAGTCGTAGTGTGCTTTGCTTGAATTGAAACCCGGATGGTGATAGGCCACTATTTTCCAATCCGCCTTGCTTCTTTTTATGTCTTCCGACAGCCATTGCACAAGCGCAGGGTCCAGTGGGTTGGCATACGGGTTTGCATCGATGCATGCAATGTGCACATTGCCGTAGTCGAACGAAAAATTTGACATACGGGGAAAACGGGGACTGCTGTTGGCTTTAAATGTTTTTACTTTAGCTTCATTGCCGGTGGCTTTTATAGTTGTAGTTGCCGTGGGGCCGTTCAGTGGAAGGTCATTGTAATAAAAGTAGGCGAGGCCATCGGGAAATTTATCAAGATCGGCACCATAGATGTCGTGGTTTCCTACGAGCATGTAAATGGGAATGGATTTCATGATGGGCGCACCGGTCTGCGGATTGGCTTCTGCTGCTGTGTATTGAGGAAAGAAATTTTTTCTGTATTCGCTTTCCAGGCCACTTCGGTAAACATTGTCACCAGTAACCAAAACAAATTGTGGCTTCTGTTGGAATACCTGATAGGCAATTTCAGCTTGTTGCACAGAGCCAACTCCGCAATCGCCAAACACGGCAAACCGCGTCTGATTTTTTTTGGTTCTTGTTTCGAAGGAGTTTTCTGCTATCGGCTTTTCGTTTAATGAAACCCGATACGAATAGTGCGAATCGAATTTTAATCCCGTAAGGGTTGCGCGATAGAGCAATGTGGTTTTGTTGTTTAAATTGAGTTTTACCAATGAAGTCTTAGCAACCGATACTTTTTCGCCAATGGCACCCAACGCAAACTCCACTATATATTTTCCAGGCACACTGTCTGTTTGCCAGATAATTACCTTTTGTTCTTTGAACAAGTAGGGAGCATTGCCCGGCTGGATATAGGGAGGCACGATGATCTGTTGGGCACTAACGTGATAACTCCAAAGCAGTGCAATGAAAGTTACTTTCAATAAAGTGGTGCGAATAGTTCTATGCATAAAATCTCAATTTGTGTTTGATGGTTTTAGCAGATCGTTGGCTCAACTCCACCCCGTCATCAGTTATAATAAATCCTGATCTCCGCTTTGCTTTTTACAAGATCAATGTGCTCAATGGAGATTCGTTGAATATTCAAGCCCGTGCGCTGGCTAAGGTCTTTGATCAAGATCGCATGCTTTTCGGGTTGAATGTTTTCGAGTCCATCGTACTCCAATGTTTTTGTCTTTTGGTTACGCATGAGCATATTTCCGTCCACGATAAACACAGCACCAATGATCAGCGCATTCAGTCCCATTATTTCCCAGTACGAACCACTCATGATCGAATTGATCAACCCGAACGTCATGATGATGAACAAATAGGTCATATCCTTGGCAGAGATGGTTTCCGTTCGAAACCGCAGCAGGGAGAACGCGGCCAGCAAACCAAAGGCGGTGCTGATGGAACTGAACGCACTGGTTTTCTCCAACATGAACGCCAGCAGGAACACTACGAAATTGATGAGGAAGAAGGTGAAGAAAAAATCCCGCTTCCTATAAATATGATAATAGATAAAGCGGATAAGGATCACCATGGACACGGTATTGATCAATAGCCGCAGGAGAAAGTACTCGGTAAATAGTGGTTGTATTTTCATAAAGGATAAATGTAATATTTTTTAATAAGAATAGACAACTAAAATTGATGGCACCGGGCATTGCCAGAAGTATAACAAGTTACTATCTTTGGCAATATGCCTTCAGTTGTTACCGGATATGAATATGATATTTTTATTTCGTATCGACACAAAGATAATAGGAGCAACACAAGCTCATTCATCCATAGTCATGGCAACCAGAGTGGCAATGGTTGGGTAACCGATTTTGTGGCCGCCCTTGGCGAGGAACTCCAGAGCACATTCAAGGAGGATATATCTATCTACTTCGATTCAAACCCAGTTGACGGCTTGCTGGAAACCCACCATGTTGACAAAAGTTTGGATGGGAAATTGAAGTCACTCATTTTTATCCCTATCCTTTCACAGATTTATTGCGACACTAAGTCTTTTGCATGGCAAAATGAGTTTTGCGCTTTCAATAAGG
>JANOQB010000206.1:0-3611 GCA_031422215.1 Cytophagales bacterium
TATGTGCTCTGGTGCATTGATAAATTGGGCGGGGCCAAAAATATAATTGCTGAGCTGACGATTAAGTGAGGGGGTTGGGGTGATTAGTGTGTAAATACGGATGTGCGCAAGCCTTTCTTGGACAGAGACAACTATGAATAAAGAGAAAGAAGTATTTATAAAGATTGACAACTGGAGAAATGGAACACACTTACCTGGTTGACATGATCAATAAGTTAAAAACAAAGATTCTCTAAGGGATTTAGCTTTTTTAATTTTCATTGCAAAAATTACTACGTCTATATTGTTTTACTCAATTTGAAGTAATGGTGCTATTTGTCATACACCACGAAATCTCCTTGTAACCTCACCATGCCACCCTACATTATCACAAAAATCCGTGAATAACAAAAAAAAACAGGGCCAAACTTTCGCTCGGCCCCATACCCAAAAAAGAAGATGACTGGATCAATTGCTTGAATATTTTGCTTCGCCCAACGCAGCATGCGCCACGGCCAACCGGGCAATGGGCACCCGCAACGATGAGCACGACACATAGTTCAAGCCTATCTTATGACAGAACATAATGGACTCGGGATGACCGCCATGCTCCCCACAGATACCAATCTTTAGATCAGGATTGGTTTGGCGGCCACCTTCCACGGCCATCTTCATCAGTTTGCCCACACCGTTTACATCCAATACTTCAAAAGGATTGTCCTTCAAAATATTGTGGCTGATGTAGTAAGGAAGGAATTTATTTTCCGCATCCTCACGGGAGAAGGAGAATGTTGCCTGGGTAAGATCGTTGGTGCCGAACGAGAAGAACTGACCTACCTTCGCAAGCTCGGGTGCCTCAAGGCAAGCCCTCACCACCTCAATCATGGTTCCGTACTTGAAGTTGAGTTTTATTTTTCCTTCGCTTTCAAGCTGGCCTTGTATTTCATCCACCGATTTTTTTACTTCCATAAGTTCCTCAGCCTTGCACACTTGCGGCACCATTATTTCGGGCCGCACTTCCACGCCCATGCGCTGGCATTCGGCTGCAGCTTCAAGTATCGCTTTGATCTGCATGTGATAGATTTCACTCAGCGTAATGCCGAGGCGCACACCGCGGTGGCCCAGCATAGGGTTTACCTCATGCAGCTCATGAACTTTCTTCAACATTTTTATTTTCTTCTCAATGGCTTTTTCAATCAACTCTTCCCCTTTGCCATTAAAAGGTGCCGTGGATTGATCGGCCATTGCCACATCGGCATCCAGCAGGCGAAGGCTGGAGAAAAGGTTATTGACACCACTAACAGTCGTCTTCAAATGTTTCAAGTGTTCAATCTCATCGCGCAGCACATCTTCGGAGGGCAAGAATTCATGGATGGGTGGATCCAACAAGCGGATGGTTACCGGGCGTGGTGCCATGGCAAGTAGTATTTCTTTGAAATCTTTTTGTTGGATTTTCTCTAATCTGTCGAGGGAGATTTGTCTTTCTTCTTTCGTTTCTGATAATATCATTTCAATCACAAAGGGAAGACGATCGGTGCCATTGAACATGCGCTCGGTGCGGCATAAGCCAATGCCCATCGCGCCAAGGCTCAATGCTTTTTGTGCGCCTTCGGGTGTATCGGCATTGGCATACACTTTCAGTTTTGCTGCTTCATCGGCCCAAGCCAAAAGTATTTTCAATTCTTCAGAAAATATTGGCTCTACTGTTGGTATCACTCCTTGATAAACGTTTCCGTTGCCACCATCAATGGTGATGTAGTCGCCTTCGTGCAAAACTTTTTCTCCGATTTTTGCCTGGCGCAATTTCACATCGACTTGTATTCCTTCGGCACCGGCCACACAAGGCTTGCCCATGCCGCGGGCCACCACCGCAGCGTGCGAAGTTTTTCCTCCTCGGCTTGTTAAAATTCCTTGTGCTGCAAAAAATCCGTGAATGTCTTCCGGCTTTGTTTCTTCTCTCACCAAAATTACCTTCTCGCCATTTCTTCCCATCAGTTCGGCACGATCGGCATCAAACACCACATGACCGGAAGCAGCACCGGGCGATGCAGCCAAACCCTGGGCCAGTGGAGTTGCTTTATGCGAAGCGTCCAATCTTGGGTGGAGCAGTTGCTCCAGCACTTCAGGTTTCACGCGCAGCAAGGCTTGATCGCGCGTTATCAATTTTTCTTTCATCATTTCCACCGAAGTGCGCACGAGCGCAACAGTGTTCATCTTGCCGTTGCGTGTTTGCAAGCAGAAGAGTACACCCTTCTCGATGGTATATTCAAAATCCTGAACTTCTTTATAGTGCGTCTCCAACTTGTTGCGCAATGTTTCAAGTTGCTTGTAGAGCCCAGGCATTTCGGTGGCCAATTGTGCCACGGGTTTTGGGGTGCGTATGCCTGCCACCACATCTTCGCCTTGTGCGTTGGTCAGGTATTCACCAAACATTACATTTTCCCCTGTGCCGGGGTCGCGCGTAAAGCCCACCCCCGTTGCACAGTCGTTGCCCATATTTCCAAATACCATCGTCACCACGTTTACGGCTGTGCCGTTGGCCATCGGTGGAGTGATTTTAAACTCCCTGCGATAGTCAATGGCCCGCTTGCCCATCCACGAATTGAACACCGCCTTGATGGCAATCTCCAATTGTTCAAACACGTCTTCGGGAAATGGCTTGCCGGTGAATTCCTTGACCACACCCAGAAACCTTTCGCTGATGTCTTTAAGATCGTTGGTATTCAACCCAATGTCCACCTTCACACCCGCACGTTTTTTTATTTCCTCAAAATGTTTGTCGAATTTTTCATCGGGCACACCCAGGGCAACTTTTCCAAACAGTTGAATAAATCTGCGGTATGCATCGTAGCCGAAGCGTTCGTTTCCGGTTTGCTGTATCAGGCCCTTCAATGTTTGCGAGTTCAATCCGAGATTCAAAATTGTATCCATCATGCCCGGCATGGACATGGCCGAACCCGAGCGGACGGAAACCAAAAGCGGGTTGAGTGGGTCGCCAAATTTCTTGCGCGATGAAACTTCAACTTGCTTGATGTGGTCACGCACTTCTTCGATAAGGCCACTGGGAAGTTTCTTTGTGGGAGTATCTAAAAAAGTTAAACATGCATCTGTTGAA
This sequence comes from Cytophagales bacterium, assembly GCA_031422215.1. Taxonomy (GTDB): domain Bacteria; phylum Bacteroidota; class Bacteroidia; order Cytophagales; family Cyclobacteriaceae; genus ELB16-189. Next base: position 3,095 of record JANOQB010000206.1, read on the forward strand.
ATAACAAAACCCGGAGGCACGTTCAGCCCTATCTGGGTCATCTCGCAAAGGTTGGCACCCTTGCCACCAAGTAGTTGCTTGTTTTTTCCATCCCCTTCGTGAAAGGAGAAAACAAATTTGGTTTTTGTTTTAGCTGATGTTTTTTCTTTGGGATTTTCTACTGTCAGGGTGTCCATAATATTTTATTTTGATTGGTTAAAAGTATTCCCGATCCCTTTGATAAAACATGATATTGATCAGAGATCAAAAGGATTGAAATCAGGATTGAAAAAAGGAAAACTCCCTGGCTGGAAAATTAAAACCTGCCTACCGGCAAGGCAGGCGCAAAAAAGCGCGGAGAAATACCCGCAAAGTTTCGCAAAGCCTGCAATAACCTATCAGCAGAAAACCGGGCCTTGGTTCGTGTCCTCACGAACCAAGCGAGATGTGTTATAAAATTGTTTCGTGAGGACACGAACCAAGGGGATGGAGCCCTTAACCAGAAACTAAATCTCTAGCCACAGTTGGTGTTCTGTCA
>JANOQB010000207.1:0-3866 GCA_031422215.1 Cytophagales bacterium
GGAAGATGGAAGTCTGGCCAAGTTTCATCTGGTAGCAATTGATTTTGGGAAGGAACTTAAAAAAACTTTTATCGAAGTAGATATCCCCTCCAAACTAATACAGCGTACAAAAAATATTTTTGCGTTGGGCATCACTTATTGGCTCTTCAACAGACCATTAGAACCAACCGTATCGTGGATAAACAAAAAATTCAAAGGCAAAGAAGATGTGATCATGGCCAATGTACATGCGCTGCAAGGCGGGTGGAACTTTGCTGAGAAAAATCCAGAGCTCAGAAACCAATATGTGATTGACAAATCCAATTTACCTCCGGGCCGGTACCGAAGCATCACCGGCAATCAAGCTGTTGCACTGGGCTTGGTGGTGGCCGCCACCAAAGCGCACCTTCCGCTCTTTCTTGGCTCGTACCCTATCACTCCGGCAACCGACATTCTTCATGCCATCTCGGGCTACAAACAGTATGGTGTAAAACATTTACAGGCCGAAGATGAAATTGCGGGCATTACGAGTGCAATTGGCGCTGCCTTTGGCGGAAGTCTTGCCGTGACCACCACCAGCGGGCCAGGTCTCTCATTAAAAACAGAAGCTATTGGTTTAGCGATCATGTCTGAGTTGCCCCTGATAATAATAGATGTACAGCGGGCAGGACCTTCTACCGGACTGCCTACGAAAACCGAACAAAGCGATTTGATGCAAGCAATGTATGGCCGCCATGGAGAAGCACCGATGCCCGTATTGGCCGCAGCCAGCTCTGCCGATTGCTTTGAGATGACATTGGAAGCAGCACGCATCGCATTGAAATATATGACCCCCGTGATGCTCCTCACCGATGGCTACATCGGTCAAGCATCAGAACCGTGGCGTATTCCGGATGTTGATTCGCTGCCAAACATCGCCCCAAACTTTGCCTCTGATGTGGCCACGTTCAAACCCTATCTGCGCAATCCTGAAACCCTTGCACGCTTGTGGGCCATACCGGGCATGGCAGGCATGGAACACCGCATTGGAGGATTGGAAAAGGAAGATGGCAGTGGTGTAGTTAGCCACGACCCCATGAACCATCAGAAGATGGTGGAGTTGCGACAGAAAAAAGTGGATGGCATTGCCAATGACATTCCAGACTTGGAAGTGATAGGTGATGGCAAAGGCGATTTGTTATTGCTGAGTTGGGGAAGTACATATGGTGCCGCCAAGACCGCAGTGGATAATTTGAAGGCGAAAGGGCATGGCATTTCTTTTGCCCATTTGCGTTACCTCAATCCCTTCCCTAAAAACCTGGGCGAAATACTGCACAAGTTCGATCGCGTGGTGATACCCGAATTGAATTTGGGCCAGTTGAAAAATTTGATACAGGCGAAATATCTCAAGCGGGTGATGGGCATTAACAAAGTGCAGGGCAAACCTTTTAAGGCGGTGGAACTGGAAGAAAAACTTATGATGTTGCTCTCGCTGAAGAATCTTAAAAAATGGCCAGTAAATAAAGAAGAGTTGGATATACCGGTTGACCTCTAAAAAAAAGATTATGAAGACGATGATTGATGAAATGATGAATAAACCCCATAACGGGGAAGACCACTACACTGCAAAAGATTTTAAGCCCGATGTGGATGTGCGGTGGTGTGCAGGCTGTGGTGCGATTTCTGTGCTGTCGCCAGCACAGCGCCTCATGCCCGAATTGGGCATACCGAAAGAAAAGATTGTTTTTGTTTCGGGCATTGGATGCTCGGGCCGCTTTCCATATTACATGGACACCTACGGGTTTCATGGCATCCATGGCCGTGCGCTGCCCATCGCCAGTGGATTAAAAATTGCGCGGCCCGATTTAAGTGTGTGGGTGGTGACGGGTGACGGTGACAATATGAGCATCGGTGGAAACCATTTTATCCATGCGTGCCGAAGAAATGTGGACATGAACGTGCTCATGTTCAACAACGAAGTATATAGTCTCACCAAAGGGCAGTACTCGCCTACTTCCCATCGCGGACAAATAACAAAATCTTCCCCGCTGGGTGTGCTTGACGATCCGTTTAATCCGGTGGCGTTGGCCCTGGGTGCCAGTGCTACGTTTGTTGCACGCGGCCACGATAAGGACCGTCAACAATTGCAAAACCTTTTACACCGAGCCTATCAGCATAAGGGATTTTCGTTTGTGGAAATCTATACCAACTGCAGGATTTTTAATGATGGCGCTTTCGACTTATATACCAATGCGGAAACCCGCGACAACCACACCATCTTTTTGGAACATGGCAAACCGTTGGTGTTTGGCAAAACAAAAAACCAAGGAATCATACTTGATGGATACACACCCCGAGTAGTAAACTTAGATCAGGGGGAACATTCTATAAGTGATCTGCTCATTCACAACGAAAGGGATTCTACCTTGGCCCTTATACTAGCCAACTTGACCTACCAGGAAGACTTGCCCCGCCCCATGGGTGTGCTGCAAGCCCTTAGCCGCCAACCTTATGAAGAGCGCGTGGCCGATCAGATTGAACATGAAACAATCACCAAGGGAGAGGGTGATATGCAAACTTTACTGAGGGGAGAAAGTAGTTGGATGGTGGGGTGATAAAATTTATTCTGATTCGATGTGAACAATAAGGTTGTGTCACACACATGTAGGATTCCATTCTACTAAGGTTTCCCTTGAACTGGTTCATTCATTTTGCGAATGGCTTCATGTAATTGATGGAATTTACTTCAGGATTCACCGTTTTTGACTAATCCTACTTTGTCATTTTCCAAATCTGCGTATTAACATTATCGACAAGAAACAAGCCCTGAAAGGGCGGAATCAAAGTAACGCAGGGTGTAGCCCTGCGTTTTGAAAAGTGAAGAACGGATTCAAGCCCTGAAAGGGCGGAATCTGTCAGAGCAGATCACACCCTTTCAGGGCTTATGATGCGAATAGCATTCACAAAACGCAGGGCTTCACCCTGCGTTTATGATCACTGCCCTTTCAGGGCTTTCAACTTCAGGTGTAGGAGTAGCTTAAGGGTAGGTCTATTCATCGTGTCAATAACATGACAAAGTAGGACTAATCGGGCAAGGAGTTCTGAAATTTAAGAAGTGCGCTTTATCAATGTTAACTTAGTCCGGTGAACATTCACACACCTACCATTTTAACTTTACCCCTCTTTCGCACGGGCTGAACCTCCAACATTTTCAAACTGATAGCCACTAAATCGCCCATGGTGTTGGCTTTTAAAAAATGATCATCTTCATATAGGTCGGAGAGTTCCGAGCGCAACTTTAAAATATTCTCATCGGTAGAAAGTTGCTCCGCTTGCATAACGTTCAACAATGTTTCCAATTGACCACCGCCAGCTTTGGCGCGGGTCAATATCCGTGTGCGCTCTTCATTCTGATATTGCAGTTCCAAAACAGGTGTCATGCTTTTAAATCCCAAATTGATTATCGGATTATTTTCTTTGAAGTACTGGGGCATATAAATTTTAACTCTTCCTTCGTAACACTGCTGATCGAAATCAATGGCCCGTAACCGAAAATACACTTCATCAAAGTCGGGGATTATCTCCACAACAAAATTATCGTTGCGCATATCGCCCAGCAGTTGCACCAAGCTGCGCTCATTAAACTTCACAAATTCTTTGGCAACCCGAATGGGATTGAAATCTTTTTGTGGCAAATATTTTTTGATGAACGAGTCGCCCGGTATCCCCTGAATGTGTTCCTCAACCAGGGTTGAACCTTTAACCAAATAGTGGATTTTATTGGGTGAGAGAAGATGTTCCAACTCCATGCCGTAAATCCTGGACATGTCGGCTTGCTTCACATAAAAGTAATCGAAAAGGTCATTGAGCTTGTTTACAATCCGCACCCGTACCGGGTGCGTGTTGGC
>JANOQB010000208.1:0-2865 GCA_031422215.1 Cytophagales bacterium
AGTTTACATGGTATCAACCTATTTTTGAAGTTCCTGAATTCAAAGCTCAACTAAATAAGCAGGAGCAAGAGTTTGTCAATAAAGTAATAGCTCGCGAAAATGAGTTGAAGAACGATCGGTATATAAAGTCTGGAAAATACAGCATGATCAATATGGGGCATGTGTATAATCAAATGCAGTTTAAAGAGATACCAGCAGAATTAACGCAACTCCTCACCAAAAACAATTTTGGCATTGTTCCAGCTCAACATGAACAGTTCTTTCATGTGTATGATAGGAATCATTATGAGTATGTTCCAAACTTCATAACGACTGACATTTATTTACAAGTACTACACAAACATTTCAGTTCTATTCTTCAAAAAATTGAAGAAGATAAATTTGTGCCTCTGCTTACCGAACTATTGAAGAATGCACTCCAGGAATCGCTTCAGTTTGAAAAGAAAATCAACGATGCTCAGTTAAAAAAGGCTGCGCAATGGTCTAGCACGTATTTGGCAATTGGTTACAATCTGATTTCGGGCAACCCTCAACTTGTCTCAGATGAGATGAGTCAATTCTATACGGATGAAACGGAAAGAATTTTAAGTGCCAGTGGAGCAGGTTCAGAATTCCTCAAAAGCAGGGTACTTCAATATTCCCAGTTTAAACCAAGAGGCAACTACACAAAAACACCCGAGCTAGAGAACTATTTTCGCTGTATGAAGTGGCTGAATACTGCACCCATTTACATCAACGATGATGAGCGATTTCTGTCCGCTATACTCCTAGGCACTTATATCAAAAACTCACCGCAGCAACTAAAGGCTTTTCAGACTTTTAATGAGGCAATAAAATTCATCGTTGGTGATGAAGATAATCTTTCCTTGGCGCATCTGATTAACTTCATCAAGCCAGAAGAAGCTAATGACCCTTCGCTTCTAAATGACCCTTCAAAATTAAAAGCACTAAGAGAAAAACTTGCGGCACTTGATGTAAACAAAATCAAACCTCAAGGAGGCGATAAACCGACAAGCGATGATCTTTCACAATCATCCATCCTATTTACAGCTGGACGTTACACATTTGATGCAGAGATATTAAGTAAGCTGATTCATATCTTGCAACCACAGCCACGCAGACCCTTCCCAAAAGGACTGGATATATTTGCGACTTTCGGAAATAAGGAGGCCGAGAATATTCTTATCAACGAATACAAAGAAGACAAACAATGGGATGGATTCACGCCTACGTTATCAAAACTCAAAAGCCAGTTTATAGCTTTTAACGATTGGGACAGGAATATCTATACTAAAACGTTTGAAGCAATCAATTCACTTCACGCAGCAAATAGTAGTTATCCGCTCTTTATGAAAACACCATCATGGGAACGAAAAAACCTGAGCACCTCATTGGCTGCATGGACAGAATTGAAACACGATATGTTGCTGCATGCAGAACAGCCTGGCGGAGCGCAAGCCGGTGAAGGTGGTGGTCCCCCTCCACCTCAGCATTTGAGTTATGTTGAACCCAATGTGACGTTTTGGAAAAAGGCTATAGAGCTTATTGACCTTCAGGAAAAGACATTAACGAAGATGAATTTATTGGGTGAGGATGTTAATAGAATAAATGAAGAATTAAGAGAAATTGGAAACTTGCTACTTACTGTAAGCGAAAAAGAATTGACTAATGAAAAAATTACCACAGAGGAATTTGAAAACTTAAATTGGTTGGGCGGAAAAATCGAATACCTCACGTTGCGAATCTTTAAATCTGGCTTTTTCCCAGAAAAAGAAAGATTAGTGGCACTGGTTGCAGATGTATATCAATACAATGGAGAGTACCTTGAAGAGGCGGTTGGTTTGGTAGATGAAATTTACGTAGTGGTAGAGATTAATGGAAAACCATACCTCACAAAAGGGGCAGTTTTTAGTTATTATGAATTTAATAGTGGGCAGCCTCTTTCGGATGAAGAATGGCAGAAGCAACTCCTGTCTGGCAAGGCACCCAAGCACCCGACTTGGTTGAATGACATTATTGTTGAAACAAGATCTTTGGAGTCAAAGCCGGAATATAGTTTTTGAAAACCACAAAATGATTTTCTGTTACTTTCATTAAGTTACTCCACCCACTCAGCCACAAACAAATTCGTATCACGAGTGCCGTTGTTATTTCTGTTGCTGGAAAAAATGATCTTCTTTCCATCGGGCGAAAACATAGGGAAGGAATCGAACACACCATCATAAGAAATCTGTTCTAGGCCCGATCCATCTTCGTTGATCATATACAAATTAAACTGAAAACCGCGGGTGCTTTTATGATTGGAACTGAATATGATCTTCTTTCCTGCAGGATGATAGAACGGTGCCCAGTTTGCTTTTCCAAGACCGGTAATTTGTTTTAGCTCCGTGCCGTCAACATTACAGGTGAAGAGTTCCATTTCGGTAGGAGCAACCAGACCTTGTTTTAAATAATCCAAATACTCTTTCTTTGCCTCTTCCGTTTTAGGACGCGAAGCCCGGAACACCAATTTTTTTCCATCGGGAGAAAAGAATGCACCTCCATCATATCCAATTTCGTTGGTTATCTGTTTTACATTTTTCCCGTTGATGTCCATCACATACAAATCCAAATCACCATTTCGGGTTGACGTGAAAACAATCTTGTCCCCTTTCGGGGAAACAGTGGCTTCCGCATCGTAGCCAGGGGTGTTGGTCAATTGTTTTTTTATTTTTCCTTTCAGGTCTGCAACAAAAATATCAAAGGCATCATACACGGGCCATAGATACTTGCCACCGGGCGAGCGGCCTGGGTCGGTAGGGCAATTCTTTCCACCCAAATGGGTAGAGCCGTATAAAATGGTTTTGTTGCCTGGCATGAAAAACG
>JANOQB010000209.1:0-5821 GCA_031422215.1 Cytophagales bacterium
ACCCTTGCTTGCCCTGCGCCTCGCGGGCAAGCAAGGGGGGCCGCCAAAAAAATGCACGACTTGGCAACTATACTACTTCGGTCATTGCATAGGTTACATCTTTAGACATAGATACAAGTGAGTTCCAAGTTTGTGTGCAGCCTACCTACGTAGTACGCAGTAATGTATTTTCTACTTCACTACATACTCTTTCATCTCAACACCAACACCTTTTAGCTGCAATGATTTCCATCCTTTAGGCAGCGTGGTTTTTATTTGCTGCATGCCCATGTTTGTAATTGTCAATCCACCAAAACCGAATATTACTGATTGAAGCATGCCGCCAGCACCTGTCGCAAAATAGGGATTGGCTCCACCTGCTGTCTCGGCTATCACACCAAAAGGCGGTACTTCATTGGGCTTGTAGCCTTTCATGAAATAAGTGTATGCTTTTTCGGGTTGGTTCAACCGTGCATACAGTGTTGCCAGCACCGACACGCCCATCGCAGGGCCATCGGGTGAATAGCGTGGCTCATAATATTTCAAATCTTTTTCGATCTGAATTTTGTCTGAAACAATTTCCAACGGATAGGCGAGCAAGTTTACATCGGCTTGCTTGATCATTACGCCATCATACGTTGCATTCTCTTTGGTGGTGCCATCGGCAAATTTTAGGATGGGAATATTTTGCGCCACGTGTTCCCAATCTGCATCAGCAACAAAACCCAACTCCTTCGCGGCTTGTGTGGCGCAGCGCAGGGCAGTGATTGCCATGCCATTGGTAAACGCATTGTTGTCGATATTCTCTTGCCACTCGTTGGCACCAATTACGTTATTGATTTCATATTTACCGGGGCCTTTGCGCTCCACTCGGCTCGCCCAAAAATCGGCCACTTCTTTCAGCACCGGATAGCCACGCTCGCGCAGCCATTGTTTGTCTTTGGTAACCTGATAATACTTCCAAAAGGCCCAACCGATACATCCGGTAATGTGATGCTGAAAGGGCCCGGTGAGCGCCCACACGGGTGTGTCTTCGGTTCCTTCATCGGACGACTCCCATGGAAACATGGCACCCTTATAGCCATGCGAAAACGCATTTTTCTTTGCCGCTTCCAATCGCTCGAAGCGATATTCAAGCAACGACTTTGCAATGCCGGGCTGCAACGCGAGCAGTGGTGGGTACATCCACAATTCCGTGTCCCAAAAAACGTGGCCGTTATATCCCAGGCCAGACAAGCCCATCGGTGACAAACTGTAAGCGGTGCCCTCGCGTGCGAACGAATACAAATGATAGAGTGCAAAGCGAACATCTTTTTGAGCTTGTAGATCACCTTCAATTACGATATCACTTTTCCAAAGATCATTCCATGCAGCATTATGCCGCGATACCAATCGCTCGGTTCGCTCAAGTGCTGCAAAAATGGTGAGCCGCTCGGCCTCGTTCAACGGATCTTGGAAATGCTCGGTGGAGGTGGCAGAAGAAACCACACTGAATGTATATGCCTCCCCTGCTTTGAGATTCTTGGTGAACTTGGCAAGATGCATGTTATAGTCCCAATCTTCATGGATGATGTCGGGCTCATTACCATGCCCTTCGCTAAAAATAAAACTGTTGCTCACGGCCACCGTATGTTTTCCGGATGGGCTTTTGCCAACGGATGTGAGCAAGGGTATCAACACGTGTGGCCTGTCTATTTCGCTATACAGATTTCGGACATCGATCAAATGATTGGGTGCTTCGATCACACTCATGGGTGTGATCAATACATTTTTCTTTGCCGTGATCTCGATCGTTGCCATAGCAGAGTATGGCAAATGGCGCAAGGCCATCATCGAATGCTTCACGCTCACTTTGTCGCCTACATTGAAGGTGGTGGTAAGGGTTGCCTTCTGCATATCGAGCACTTGATTATAGTTGGAAATATTTTGCTGATTGGTCCGCATCCCATCCACATCTAAGTTCATGTTGAGATGGTTGAATGTTTTGAGGATGTTGGATACCCTGCCACGCTGATAATAATCATACACGCCATTGAGCACTACATCCTGCACCCGCATAGGCTGTGGTGACGACACAATGCCAATCATGCCGTTGGCTAAGGTTACACCAAAATAGTTGGAGGGGTTGATTGGAGAAGATTCGATTTTCCAATCGGGGCTTGTTTGCGCAAATAAAACTCCGCTTGACAGTAGCAGGATAATGATTGAAATATTCTTCATTTTATTTTTGATTTTGTATAGCCGACCATTGATTTACCATTCCGAGTTACAAAATAATTTGTGCTTTTATCACCCATTTTAATTTTTTCTATATCCCTCACCTCACCATCAATAAGCAAACCAGATTCCATGGGAGGAATATATCTCCAATTATTTTTGCCATCACCCAAAAGTAAAAGACCAAGGCTGGCATCGTAAGGGCCAAGGTCTGGTTGGGCTGCCGAAAGGTTTCCACCCATAATCATATCTGGTTTTCCATCTAAGTCAACATCATCAACGCAAATAGAAAATATGGGAGACACTTGAGCTTCGAGGGGAAGTTTGGACAAGGTTATACCGTTGCCTGAATTTTGAAGATACACAGATTCCAACAAATCTACTTGCATGACTGCGGAATTTCCTTGTTGAACGGGAGTAACAATATCTTCCAACTTAACATCGCGGTAATCTTTGTAGTAAAGAAATTTCTTTTTCAAGGAAGGTATCTGTTTCACCAATTGGTCGCGCGAAGCAAATGGGTAACTCTTTTCACCATTGTAATAAACGATTATATGATCAGAGCCCTGGTTGGAATCAAAATCACCGAGATACATTTTCAGAGGCTTGTTCGAAGTGGCCGTTAGCCTGGAATTCAATCCAAAATTTCCAGCAACCCAATCATCATCGCCATCGCCATCCATATCTGAGGCTACTATGGTATTCCACCATCCTCTTGTATTTTGCAATTTATATTCTTCCGTACCATTTTTAAAAGTGTGGTTAGGTTGCTGGATTAAAATCGTGATTGGCATCCACTCCCCTACCAAAATCAAATCAATCAAATCATCCTGATTTACTTTTGTCCATACTGCATCCTTGATCATTCCTGGCCGCACTTTCGTAGGGTTATCAAACTGGCTTGTGCCAAGCCACTGCATATTTGGGGTAAACATTCCCTGGCCATTGTTGTCCAATAAAAAACTCATGGGGTTCATTCCATAAAGCCGGGGCATTACGCTTGCCCCAATGAACAAATCAGTATCACCGTCAAGATCATAATCGAATGGCTTTACGCACGAGGCGTTCAAGAGCAAGTTTCCAAAAGCATTTGGTGATAACCGAAAAATGCCCTTCCCATTATTAAAATAAAGCCGGGGGGCCAATGCTTCAGGGCTGAATTCTTCTTGCCCTCCCGAAACAGTTATCAAATCAAGGTCTTGGTCATTATCCGCATCAAAAAATGAAGCCTCAGTAATTTCTGACTTGTATTTTGAAAATATTTGATCTGGATTCCTTTTCCATCTCCCATTGGAAGCTTGAAGGAAAATATTGCTCCCCTGTTCTTTACCTCCACCGATAAACACATCTTCGAGCTTATCGCCATTAATGTCGCCAACTGCCATTGACGGTCCTTCGTGTGTAAGAGCATGAGGTATAAGGCTCTCCGAACTGAAAGCATTGAAATCATTTTCTTTATGTACAAAATCCGGTGCCAAGTTGAGAGGAACCTGATGCAGCAAACCCTTTTTTTTCTCCTTTGAGTAGTTGTAAGCTGTTTTGGCGTTGGTGTAATCAATATTGATTGTTGAGTTCAACTTCGGTTGACCTATAACTTCAAATTTGAAGTCAGGCCAAATAATTAGCAAAGAATCTATTGCACTTTTTCCCAATCCCAAATTAATTGTTGGATCAACTGAAGAACAAAAACCCCGTGTAAAGAAAGCTTCCTGATATAACTTTTCTTTACCTGCATATCCAATTATTTTGGTACCCAATCCAAATGGATTTGACGGCTGTCCTGTCAAAATGATTTTTAAATATCCATGATCTAAATCGTGGGGAGAATTATTCCGAAAGACTTGAGCTGGTTCATTCAATGAATTGATCACTAAATCCAAGTCACCGTCATTGTCCAAGTCCCCGTATGCAGCACCATTGGAAAGATTGGCACTTTCCATTCCCCAACTTGTTGAAACATCATCAAACAAAAGCTTTCCTGTATTTCTGAAAAAGAAATTGGGCACTTTGCCAGATGGCATCATATCCAAAATCTTTAAATCACTTTCCTGCAAGGTTTGAAGAGATGATTGAACCTCCTGATCTGAAATAAAATTTATGTAATCTAAATCGTTGGGCCTGCGCAGAATGCCATTGGCCACAAATAAATCTTTGTAACCGTCATTGTCAAAATCCGCTAAGAGTGGCGACCAGCTCCAATCAGTGGCACCAACACCGGCCAGCATTCCAATGTCGCTGAACATTACTGATGAGTCGGAAACAAATTGGTTTAGTTGCAGGCCATTTCTGCTGTATTGTGGGTGGTAGCCAAACGAAAGTTTATATTGAAATACTTCGTATGTGTCTTCGCCTGCACTTGTCTTAATCACGGCCTCATCACGGGGTAGCATGTCGAGACTGATGATGTCGGCAAGGCCATCATTGTTTATATCTGCAATATCGTTGCCCATAGAAAACCGGCTGGTGTGCGCGAATGACTGTTCCGCTACCTGGTTAAATTTTCCGTTTCTACTATTCAAATACAGATAATCATTTTCCTGAAAATCGTTAGAGATATAAATATCCGGGTATCCATCCCAGTTCACATCCGATACACCAATGCCCAGCCCATAACCAAGCCGACTGGTAAGTATCCCTGCTTCTTTAGTGATTTTGCTAAACTTGGTGATGCCCATGTCAATTCCGTTTTGGATCATTTCATTTCTATAGAATTGATCACCACCCAGAGTATCAGTCTTAAATCTATTTGAAACATTCACATAGGACGCTGCGGAATGAACCGAGTGATTGAGCAGGTAGCCATCCAGATCGCCATCCAGGTCGTAATCAAAAAAAGACATTTGTGTTGAAAGGCCTGTGAAGCTTAACCCATATTCATCTGTTCGATCGGTGAAGGTGAGATCATGATTGTTGATCAACAACTGGTTTCGTGAATTGAAATTTTTATAGCCGCCCACACCGCAAACAAAAATATCAAGATAGCCATCGGCATTAACATCGCCCATGGTCACACCTGTTTTCCAATTACCAATGCCCGCTACCATTGCTTTTTCTGTTATGTCATCGAATTGGAGGTTGCCTTTGTTCAGATAAAGACGGTTGGCAACTTGATTTCCTGAAAAGTAAATATCACTCAGCCCATCATTGTTGATATCGCCAACGGCAACACCGCCTCCATTATAGAAATATAAATATTCAATGATATTGAAGGTGGTGTCTTCATTAATTGTGTTGGCAAAATCAATATTGGAATCGGAAGGTGGGATGGAAGTAAAAAGTTTTTGGGGGGATTGGTTGATGCAACCCAATAGTACAACACAGAGCAAGACCAATAAAAAACGAAATGATTTACCTGAATTGCAGAGTTGCACCTAGTTGATTTTAAGAAATTGAATACTGTCGTTATTCCTTGCCACCAAAAGGAAATCGGTTTTGCCAATTTTAATTACTTCCATGTCCCGCACTTCCCCATCTACAAAAAAGCCCGAAGATTTTGAATCAACGGTTGAAAACCCTCCTTTACCATCGCCTTTCATAAACAAACCGAAACTTGCATCGTAGCGGCCTGCCTCTGGTTTCACACGATATAAATTTCCGCCAAGCAAAATATCAAGGTTGTCATCAC
>JANOQB010000210.1:0-7111 GCA_031422215.1 Cytophagales bacterium
CTTTGGCTTGCATAGTCTTTAATTGCCACAAGGGGTTGCAATGTTTTCTATGATCAAAATTACGGAAAGGATTCGTCAGTGTATGCGTTGGGATTTGGCGCGCCAGCCAAATGTGCCAAATGAGCGGTGGGTGAGTCTTTATTAGTAGGGTGTCACTCGTTAAAGTCATTTTATTTTTTCTTTTCTTCGAAAAAGAATCTTTGAAGTCTCTGCCCTGTACTCTTGAAAGAAACCAAGCAAGGCATTCAGCAAAACAATAATGAGGATTACGATGGTATCGGTAAGATCACCAATCACTCCTGCAATAATTGCAGCGGTTAGCAAAATCAAAATCATCACATCTGAGCCAGTAGCATGCCTGCCACGCTTTTCTTTTTGCCTTCTAGCAATTCGTTGGGCCCAGATTGCAGCAATTTTTCTTTGGCGTCAGTGGAACTTAAACCTTGTGGGCTTGAACCAAGTAAATCAAAAGTTTCGGGTATGGTCAGCTTGTGCCAGTTCATGTTTCTTACTTGGAAGTATAATGAGTGATACCGAGGGTGGGTTCAATCAAATATAGATTTAAATAGGGAGTTATGTAAGTGTAGCGGGTTGCATTCAAAAATGTCGCTGGCCGTCCGCATCTTTCCCCCGATTGTTGATCGCTTTGCATAGCTTACGTTTTACAAAGTGAATAAAGAACAACCTTGAATAAGGGAATTGATTTAGTATCTCTAAAACAGATTTTAATATTAGGGTATGCAAGATAATTTAAATCATCATGGGATTTAACTACCCCAAGGAACATCAGGCAATCATTACACAACTCATACATGGGCTTGCCGATCTCTACATAAAAGACAAAACCCATTTGTTTCCATATCCTGAAACAATGATTGACGAAGGACAAACCAGCCCAGCCCCGGATATTTTGTTATACGACCACCAAGATAGAACTGTGGCCTTGATTGAAGTAACACATTCGTCAGGTGTAAAAAAGGATTGCGCCAAAGTGCTTGCCCTGCTCCGCGATTACGATGTGCAGGAAGGGTTTGTTTACGATTACAAAAAAAACATGTGGTATCAACTTGACAAGTTATCGGGAGAAACTACCGAGTCGTCATTTAGCCAGGTGCTTCAATTGGACCTAAACAAATTTCTTACGTCCAATCCCCGCAAGGGATAATTATCTCAGGCTTGGCGATTGTATATTGCTTTGATTTACCCTTCAACCTACACGGGCAATCGCCCCACTCCCCAAAATTTCTTTAAACAAGGGTTTGCATCCTTCCTTTCTTTAAATACCTTTGCAGTCCTTATTTTTGAAGGGTTAAAAGATAAAATATAAATGCCTACCATTCAGCAACTTGTAAGAAAAGGAAGGAAGAAGTTGACTTTCAAGTCAAAATCTCCTGCCCTTGATTCGTGCCCACAGCGCAGGGGTGTATGTACCCGTGTATATACCACAACCCCTAAAAAGCCCAATTCGGCTATGAGAAAGGTGGCGCGTGTACGTCTCACCAATCACAAAGAGGTGAATGCCTATATCCCCGGTGAAGGCCACAACCTTCAGGAGCACTCGATCGTGCTGATCCGCGGTGGCAGGGTAAAAGACCTTCCCGGTGTGCGTTATCACATCGTGCGCGGTGCATTGGATACTTCAGGCGTGGGCGGCCGTCTTCAAAGCCGTTCAAAATATGGCACAAAAAGACCGAAGGCCGGTGCCGCTGCCAAAGCAGCAGCAGGCGCTAAAGGTGCCCCAGCAGCAAAAGGTAAAAAATAAGTCATACAGCCATGAGAAAATCGAAACCTAAAAAAAGATACTTGCTTCCTGACCCTAAGTTCAGCGATACATTGGTGACCAAGTTTGTAAACTACATGATGGACAGCGGCAAGAAGAGCGTAGCCTACAACATTTTCTACGATGCCATTGCACAAGTGGAAAAGAAAGTGGGTGGCGAGCCTGGCCTGGAAGTATGGAAGCGCGCCATGAACAACGTGATGCCTGGTGTAGAAGTAAAAAGCCGCAGAGTGGGTGGAGCTACGTTTCAAGTGCCCGTGGAAATCAGGCCCGAACGCAAGATAAATTTGAGTATCAAGTGGCTTATCGACTATGCACGTGCACGTGGCGAAAAGACGATGATGGATAAACTTGCCGCAGAGATCATTGCTGCATCAAAAGGCGAGGGTGCGGCCATCAAGAAAAAAGACGACACACACCGCATGGCGGAAGCGAACAAAGCCTTCTCTCATTTCCGGTTTTGATTAAATCCTAAATCTTAATTCTCACATCTTAATTCTCAAATCGAATAATGGCAAGGGATTTAAAATATACAAGGAACATCGGTATTGCTGCCCACATTGACGCAGGCAAGACTACCACTACCGAGCGCATTCTTTATTACGCAGGTGTTAACCATAAAATAGGAGAGGTACATGACGGTGCCGCTACTATGGACTGGATGGCCCAGGAACAGGAGCGTGGCATCACAATCACCTCGGCTGCCACCACTGTTTATTGGAAATACAAAAACAACGACTATCACGTAAACATTATTGATACACCCGGCCACGTTGATTTTACTGTGGAGGTGAACCGCTCACTGCGGGTATTGGACGGCCTTGTGTTTTTGTTTAGCTCGGTGGACGGTGTTGAACCTCAATCGGAGACCAACTGGCGCTTGGCCGACAATTATAAAGTTGCCCGTATCGGTTTCGTAAATAAAATGGACCGTTCCGGTGCCGACTTCCTCGGTGTGTGCAAGCAGGTGAAAGAAAAGTTGGGCAGCAAAGCCGTGGCCCTTCAGCTTCCTATCGGTGCAGAAGAAAACTTCAGAGGTGTGGTGGACTTGGTACGCAACAAAGGCATCATCTGGAACGAGAATGACAAAGGGATGACCTTTGAGGAAATCGAAATCCCTGCCGACATGGTGGAAGAAGCGAAAGAATATCGCGAGAAGCTGTTGGAAGCGGTGGCAGAATATGATGAAACGCTGATCGAGAAATTTTTTGACGATCCCAATTCAATATCGGACATAGAAATATTATCGGCCCTGCGCAAAGCAACCATCGACATGAAGATTGTGCCCATGGTGTGCGGCTCTTCGTTCAAAAACAAAGGCGTGCAAACCATGCTCGACTACGTGATGGAATTGCTTCCCTCACCGATGGACAAAGATATTATCATTGGCACCGATCCGGATACAGACGAGGAAGTTGAAATACGCCCCGATATAAAGGAGCCTTTTGTGGGCCTTGCTTTCAAAATCGCTACCGATCCTTTTGTTGGACGGTTGTGTTTCGTAAGGGCTTATTCAGGTGTGCTGGAGTCGGGCTCTTATATCCAGAACACGCGCTCTGGCCAGAAGGAACGCATCTCACGTGTATTTCAAATGCACGCAAACAAACAAAATCAAATTGAACGACTTCCTGCCGGTGATATTGGTGCAGTGGTTGGTTTCAAAGACATAAAAACGGGTGATACCTTGTGTGACGAAAAACGCCTGGTGGTACTTGAGTCGATGGATTTCCCTGAGCCTGTAATTGGTTACGCCATTGAGCCTAAGAAGCAAGTGGATGCCGACAAGCTGGGCATGGCAATCTCTAAATTGGTGGAGGAAGATCCTACCCTGCGCGTGAACACCGATCAGGAAACGGGTCAGGTTATCCTTCGCGGAATGGGTGAGTTGCATTTGGAAATCATCATTGACCGTTTGAGGCGCGAATTTAAAGTAGAGATCAACCAGGGCGCGCCACAGGTTGCCTACAAGGAAGCACTTACCAAGACGGTGGAGCACAAAGAAGTTTACAAGAAGCAGACGGGTGGCCGCGGTAAGTTTGCCGATATCCTCTTCGAAATCGGACCACGCGTGTTGGGCCCCGAAGATAAGCCAGGCCTTGAATTTGAAAATGATATTGTGGGCGGTGTTATCCCGCGCGAATTTATTCCTTCTATCCAGAAAGGATTTGAACAATCGATGGCCAATGGGCCGTTGGCTGGCTATCCGATCGACTCGATGAAGGTTCGCTTGTTCCACGGTTCATTCCACGATGTGGACTCTGATTCATTGTCATTCGAATTGGCTGCCCGCGTTGGGTTTAGAGAGGCTGCACGCAAATGTGCACCGCAGTTGCTCGAGCCGATCATGGGCGTGGAAGTTATTTCTCCCGATGAATATACAGGTTCCGTAACAGGCGACTTGAACAGAAGGAGAGGTATCATGAAAGGCATGGACACACGTGCCGGTGCACAAGTGATCAAAGCCGATGTGCCGTTGTCGGAATTGTTTGGCTATGTAACTGATTTGAGAACGATCACTTCAGGCCGTGCTTCTGCCACCCTCACATTCGCGCACTATGCACCTGTGCCTAAGAACCTTGCCGAAAAAGTAATTGAAGAAGTAAAGGGCGCTGTTGCCAAATAAATTATCTAAAAGACGTTTAGATTATGAACCAAAAAATTAGGATCAAACTCAAGTCTTACGACCATAATTTGGTTGATAAGTCGTCAGAGAAAATTGTGCGTGCCGTGAAAGCGACCGGTGCCGTGGTAAGCGGCCCTATCCCTTTGCCTACCGAGAAAGAGAAGTTCACCGTGCTGCGTTCGCCACACGTAAACAAAAAATCGCGTGAACAATTTCAACTGTGCACCTACAAGCGCTTGGTTGACATTTATTCCAACAGCGCAAAGACTGTGGATGCGTTGATGAAGTTAGAGCTACCCAGTGGGGTGGATGTGGAGATCAAAGTATAGTTGTTACACCAAGAAATCATTTCACAGAAAGGCGCCTGTAACAGGTGCTTTTTTGTTTGTATAAAATGATCCTCGTTACCCTTCACAATTAGTTTGGGAATTCATCGAATATAGTCATGGCATTGTTGGAAAAAATTTTGACCGTTAAGAAATCCACCCTTCCCGGAGCAGGAAAAGGGTTGTTCGCAAAAGCATGGATCCCCAAGGGTTCACGTATTGTGGAGTACCGCGGCAAGATACTTACCTGGAGAGAAGTGTCGCAGATGGCCGATGACCGCAACGGATATGTTTTCTATTTCAACAGCAAGTATTGCATCGATGCGTGGAAAACCAAAAAAGGCATTGCCCACTATGCCAACGATGCCCGTGGCATCACCCGAGTAGAAGGCTTGAAGAACAATTCGGAATACGTAACAGAAAAGAAGCGGTGTTTCATTGAAGCTACCCGCGACATTCCTAAAGGCAGCGAAATACTCGTTGGCTATGGTGCCGAATATTGGCAGGTGATCCGCTACAATATCAAGTTAGAGCAGGAGAACAGGAAGAAGGCTGGCAAGAGCAAGGTAAAAGATGAATTGCCACACCACAAAGCAGCCAAGCGCACGAAAGAGAGAAAAAGTAGGCAGTAGGCAGATTATATTACAGTAGGCGGTACTGCCCACTTCTTCCCGGTAAATACTGCCTACTGATGACTGCCTTACTGTTTACTGATTTCCTTGGCTTTCTCAATCGACTCGGCAATAAAATCTTTTACTTTCCTGATCTCTTCGGTTTCAGATTCAAGAAACTCGCGCGCCTTTTCCTGATCTATCGTATCCGCCATCGGGTTATATTCAGCAATGCGGTGCATCCAATTCATCATCACCGTGCTGGCCGAGTCTAAGTTTGAGATGGCTTTTTCCAATTGTTGCTTTCGTTCCAACACCAGATCGGGCGAGTTTTTAATTTTTTCCTGAAGCTCCCTTTTCAGCCGCATGATCTCATCCATTTCGGGCATCACCTGGTCGTGCACATTCATCATCTGATCGTAGAGTGCCTGGTTGGGGCCTTCCTCCTGCGATGGATTTGTGCCATGATCCATACTTGAGTGGTCACCAGATTTTGTGCAGCCAATGATTGATGCGATGATAATTAACACAGCGAGTTGGAGCGATTTCATAGAGGATTTTAGTCTGAAGTAAAGGTACGGCAATTCGCTCATGCATGCCAATAAGCACTAACAAGGGTTAGTTAAAAAATCAAATGATTGAAAAAACCTTCTGGGATTTTTGCTGAAACGATTTATTTCGTCTTTCTTGCAAGGGTTATTTCGATATGAACAGCAACCGATTTTATTTCTTTTACTTTTTTTATCAATCCTTCAGGGGACTTGAAAGAGAATCGGCTTGTTAATTTTAAAGACAAAGAAACTCAGAAAGTCCTCCGCAAACCGGGGGATTTTTTTTTGACAACAGTTTGATTTTGTATGGAGAAAAAGAAAAAATTGAAAATCGCCATCCAGGGCATTGCCACCAGCTTTCATGAAGTGGCTGCGTTCACTTATTTTCAGGAGCCTGTCGCCACCATTGAGTGCCTTTCATTTCATGCTTTGTGTGAGGCTTTGAAAAATGGCGAGGCCGACTATGCTGTGATGGCCATTGAAAACTCGATTGCAGGCAGTATACTTCCCAACTATTTTCTTTTGCAGGAATATCATTTCTCCATTGTGGGTGAAATTTATTTACCCATCCACATGCACTTGCTGGCATTGCCCGGTGTGGAATTGAAAGACATAAAAGTTATTGAGTCGCACCCAATGGCTATCCGGCAATGCACGGAATATCTTCACAAACTGAACGGTGTGCAAATTATGGAGAGTGACGACACGGCCCTCTCAGCCAAAAAAGTGAAAGAGAAAAAACTCAAAAACACAGCCGCCATCGCCAATGAATATGCAGCCAAGAAATTTGGGTTGCAGATTTTGGATAAGCGCATTGAAACGCACAAGAAAAATTTTACCCGCTTCCTCATCCTCACCAGAAAAACAAAAACTTCTATTGACAGTAATAAAGCATCTATTTCGTTCGAAGTAGCCAACGAGGTGGGCAGCCTTGCCGATACATTAATGACATTTAAAACCAATGGCATCAACCTCACTAAAATCCAATCCATACCCATCATTGGCAAACCGAGTGAGTACTCCATTCATGTGGATGTCGAGTGGAAGAGGAGGAAAAGTTATGACGATGCCATGCAGCAGGTGCTGCGGCAAGTGCACAATCTGAATATTTTTGGTGAATACAAGAAAGCTAAAATTGAATACAAATGAGCCAGGTTAAATCAGCCAACCGTATAGCAAACGTGGAGGAATACTACTTCAGTAAAAAACTCGCTGAGGTA